>JAPOYZ010000132.1:2105-2956 GCA_026706325.1 Candidatus Aminicenantota bacterium | reverse complement strand
GTTGGAAAGCGATGGCCCACCGAAGCGGAATGGGAATGGGCGGCTCGCGGTGGACTGGATCAGGGTCCCTTTCCCTGGGGCGCCGACCTGAATCCTGACGACCGGCACATGGCCAACCTGTGGCAGGGCGTGTTTCCCGTCCGGCACCAGGTGCTGGACGGGTTCCGCACCACGGCGCCCGTCGGCTCCTTCCCCGCCAATGGCTATGGACTCTACGACATGGGCGGCAACGTGTGGGAATGGACCCGGGACTGGTACCGGAACGACTACTACCGCCATTCCGGAGGCGCCCGAAATCCGGCGGGTCCCGCGAAGGGTTCCGAGCGGGTGATCCGGGGAGGCTCCTGGATGTGCAGCGTCAACTACTGCCAAGGCTACCGCGTGGCCGCGCGGCAGAAGACCGCCCCCGATTCAGGCTTGACGAATCTGGGTTTCCGCTGCGCCCGTGACGCAAACTAGGAGCCTGCGCCGCAGAAATCAATCTACTGCGAAAGCGGCGAATCGGTCCATATTTCCCCGATTTCTCGGCGAATAGAACAACTATGCACCTCAAAATCGTGAAAATCTGTCCTCGATTCTCCACTTTCTCGCTACGATCATTTCTACGGCGCAGACTCCTAGTCGCCGTATATGCGGCTGCGAGCGCAATCCGCAACCTTTTCCGCGACCTTTCGGGAAGTCTCGATGCAGTCGGGGATCCCGACTCCTCCGATGAAGGCGCCGGTCAGGTAGACCCCCGGAAATCGGTTCAGGGTAGCGCGGATTCCCTCCATCCTCTTGGCATGCCCGACGACGGGTTGGGGCATGACCGGGCCATGTTCCCAGACGTAGCTCAGGGTGGGAGCGCAGGA
>JAPOYZ010000132.1:0-2095 GCA_026706325.1 Candidatus Aminicenantota bacterium | reverse complement strand
GGTAGGGGGCGGCCCGCTCCACCGCCAGGGCCCGGGTCGGGGCGCAGTAGATCTTCAGGACCCGGCGTAGTTCCTGGTGCGTCCGGGCCACACTCTCGTCCTCGCTCATTGCCGCCCGGCGCCGGCGTCCGTCGTGGACGGCACATCGAATCAGAACCGAGTCCGGAGGACAGCGTTCATCGAACTTGCTGCTGACCCAGGTGCAGGCATCCAGCACCGTGTCCGCCCCCTCGGACGCGACGAAGCCGAATCCGTTCAGGGGATGCGAGAATTCGGATCGCCTGTAGGCCAGGTAGACGATCCGCGTCGACGTATACGGAACCCGGCTCAGGGGAGAGCTGTCCTCCGCGGCCAGACCGGCAAGGATCCTTGAGGCCGCCGGAGCCGGAGTCGACAGGATGACCGCGTCCTGGACCTCGTCGAACCCGTCTCCCTGCAGTCGATACCTGCTTCCGTCAACGGCGGTCAGGCGCAGCCCCGAGACTCCGGTGCGGATCCGCACTCCTGGGAGGCGCCTCCGGAGGCCATCCGTCAACTGCTGCATCCCGTTGCGCAGGGTCAGGAAGAGGGGCAGCGGCCGAGATGAATTCTCAAGGGGCCGGCGAAGGAATCCTTTCCGGAGGCTTCCCTGATTCTGCTCCAACCGGTAGAGCAGGGGCAGAGCGCTTTCCATACTCAATTGACGGATGCTGCCTCCGTAGATGGCTGAAACCAGAGGTTCCGCGACCCGGCGGGTGAACTCCCGGCCCAGGCGCCGGTGAAAGAATTTCCGGACACTGGTGTCCATCCGGGATCGTGGGATCCACGGTTCCAGAAGGGCCCGCACCTTGCCCGCCGGACTCAATGAGGCCGTGGACCAGAAGGCTCGCCTCCGAACCGGGGCCAGAAAGATCATGCCGTCGGGAAGTGGGTTCAGACCTTCCCCGTCCAGGACGTAGACCTTGCGCCGGTCATCCCTGGACCCCAGCAGATCGGCACCGAGGCCCAGTTCATCGGCCAGTCCTTGAGCGGCCGGCTTGTAGGAAACGAAGGCTTCCGGGCCGTCTTCCAGGAGGAATTCGCCAACGCGTCTCGAGCGGATGACTCCCCCCAGGCGAGAAGCCTTCTCCAGGAGGGTAATCTCCAGGTCCAGTCCTTCAGCGGCGTTCGCTCGGGTCAGATAGTAGGCCGCCGCCAGTCCGGAGAGTCCTCCGCCGACGATTCCTACCCTCAGTCCGGAAGGCATTGAGGGACGTCGAATGCTTGAATGAGAATTGCGAGCGCCAGACTCCTGGAGTTTCGGCCCCAGGGTCGGGCTTGAGGATAGATGGATACGTCGGCCAGAATCGCCCGCTTCATGGCTGAAGCCCCCGGCGGCCCGTTGCGGGGAGAAAGGTTTCGCGGTTTTCCCTGTCACGGAAGCTGGAGCCGGCATTCCCGGCGGCCGATGCCCCGGGAATGCCGCTCCATCAACATGCGATCGAAGCGTCCCCAGCCTCTGAACGTCCCACCCGACGACAAGTAGTTAAGATGCAACCGGCCCGGGATAGTCGCGATTGGGACTCCGGTCGAGCCTCATAGCGAATCCGCGGCGCCGTGCAGACTACGGTCGGTCAGGGCTACATCATTCGCTTGATGATGCGTTGCGCCTGCTCGTTGGAAATTCCCAGTTCCCGGTGCGCCAGGGGCCCGCCTTCGTCCAATACCCCTTCCAGACTGTCCAGGGAAGGCGCCAGCTTTTGGAAAAAGCAGCCGATGTAGATGTCGTCACCCCAGACCATCGCCTTCTCGCAGGCGGCCTTCCAGTCGGGCCGACTAGGGCACGCGGCCACGCTTGCCGGGGGGCCGGGCCCCGACCGCGCACCGCGCTGTCGGAGCCGCGGCTCCCTCTGAATGACCCGGAGCGGACCGAGGAGACACACCCATGGGTATGCAAGTAGGCGAAAAGTCAGGGGCGATGAATTCGGAGATCAACATCACGCCGCTGGCCGACGTGATGCTGGTTCTGCTGATCATCGTCATGCTGATCGCGCCCCTCTTGCAGAAGGGCGTCGACGTGACCCTGCCCGACGCCGCGAACACTACCGACAAGCCCGAGACCCCCACGCCGACCGGC
>JAPOYZ010000297.1:1054-2958 GCA_026706325.1 Candidatus Aminicenantota bacterium | reverse complement strand
CGCAGTCGGGAGCACGAACGCCGTCCGTGAGCAGCGGTACTCCGCCGGCCGCCAGCATTTCCATCATCATCGAGGTTCCGGATCTCGGGATCCCTGAAACCACGACAGGTCCGCTTCCTATCACGTCCCTCATGCCGTCTCCCTGGCTGAGAATCACTCAGCCCCTGAGCGCCGTGGCTTCATCTCGGGTTCCCAGTGCCCCGTCGCAGATTATTTGTCGCCATTGGGAAGCCGATCCATCCCCGGCATCCCAAATTTGTCAACCTATCTCTGCGACGGGGCACTATGTGGGAAAATTGCAATCGTGCAGCCGTTGGCACACCGAGGGATTCCCCAGCCGGACCACGAAAGGACCCTTTGAAACAGGAGCCCGGGAAAAGAAGGTCATTCGTAAAACTGAGCCATTTCCAGGAGTCCGGGTGGGGACCGGTCATGCGGATGGACGGATACGAGTCTGACTGATTCTCCCGGTGGGATGAAAACCAATGCCGCAGCTTTTCGTGATCCAGGAATGCAACCCGGAAGAGGAGGTCGGCTCTCCATCCGTTCAGCAACAGCGGGCATTGCCCTGCACCTCAACCGGGGATCAGAAATTGACGACAATACCCGCACTGATCTCGTTGTACTGGACCGTGTAGTCCTCGGTTCCGAGGTCGGCTCCCATTACTTCCTCAACCTGCCTGGAAGCCTCGGCAAAAACGGCTCCCCTGACCGAGAACACCAGGTATTGACGGAGGTCGAATCGGATATCCAACCGCTCCTGAACCCGGTAGCGGATTCCTCCGCCATAGCTCAAGGAAGTGCTCGTCTGCAGTTCGGATATCGCATCCAGGGTCTGCAGAAGGTCGGCGTCCTCGATGTTCCCCGGGGGGTCGGTTGCAGTCAGGGTCACCGCACCCAACCCCACCCCCGCAAACGGCTTGAGATTGCCGGTCGGAAAATTGACCAGGAATCGCCCTTCGTAGAATATTGCGGTCGTGGTGGTTTTCTCCACCCCAAGGATATTCCGGGTCGGCCGCGAGATCATCAGGGAGGTTTCTCCCCCGAAAGTCGCTCCTGATCTTCCCCAGCGCAGACCGAACCCGGGGGCGCTCTCGAGATTGACGTCCCCGTCGAACTCCACAGTTCCCGCGAAGGCAGACAGATCTGCGCCGGCGGGCGCAGTCGCCAAGGCGGCTGCAATGGCAGCGGCGGCTGCAGCACGGCGGGCTCGCATGGTGCAACTCCTTGTGAGAAACGTAGTTGTCGGAAAATCTGACCGCTTCGGTCGAATGGTACCGAAGCCCCTCTCGATCCGCAAGCAGTGGTGCCTTTCGTTCAGTCGAGATTGGGCCGTTCCAGGAACACCGTCACTCCGAGGTCGGCGTACTGCGGCCTGCGGTCCGGGGTCCCGGTTCGGAAGCAGATCGCCGTTTCCGTACCGGCAATTGATTTCGCGATCGCCCCGACACATTCCTTGACCGACCTGTACGGAGGATGCGGGTGAGCCTCGATGTCGAACCCGAGATCGGAAGGGCCTATCGACAGACAGTCGACCTCCGGTCTGGCCAGCTTGTGGGCGTGCAACGTCGCCGAAAGAGACTCTATCTGGAGCCAGAGCAGGCCGTTCTCGTTCCACCAGTCAGCGTAAGCCCTGGCGTCCGCTGAAGCGCCGACCTTGAGGCGCGATCCTCCGCCGAGGCTCCGCCTCCCCAGCGGGGGGTAGTAGAAATTCTCAACCGCTTCGAAGGCAGTCCGCTCCGTCTCCGTCTGGGGCACCTCGATACCCCCGGCTCCGAAATCGAGGAAGTTGCCGATCAGCTGGCAGTGCATGGCGTGCTTGATCCGGAAGCGCACCGGAAGGTCGAACTCGTCCGCAAGCGCACAGAACTCAACCAACTGCGAGTCCTGGACCGCCGAGTGCT
>JAPOYZ010000297.1:0-1044 GCA_026706325.1 Candidatus Aminicenantota bacterium | reverse complement strand
CCTTGGGGATGCCATGGTCCATGGCGCGCTCGAAGTACTCCCTGGTTGCATCAATCGGTGCGCCCAGACCGATGACGGTTTCTCCGTTGCGAATTCTCTGCTTCAGTCCACTCGCTTTCACGATTTCTCCTGCTGTCCGGATGAGGGATGACCTGAGGGTCTCCAATCAGAGCTGAGGTTTTGGCCGCTATCGAATCCTCGACCAGCACCGGAGACACCGGGAAATCAATTGCAGGGGACCCGGAACTCCAAACCCGGGCCCCTTGCTCCTTGTGTCCCCCTCTCCGAAGGTTGTGACCATGCTGCAGCGCACCTTTCCCTCAACTGCCGCCGCTTTCGGGTGGCTCCTCGCGGCACCCGGGGCTTCGCAGCCTGCGGACACCTTGGCCTCCCCCTCGGTGGTCGGATCGATTTCCGTCCACGGAAACATCCGCACTCGCCACGAGGTAATCCGGCGCGAGCTGCTTTTCGCCAGCGGCGAACGCCTGGACACCAGCCTTGTGCGAGAGAGCGAGCGCAATCTCCGCCGCCTTCTGTTTCTCGGAAACGTGCGGGTGCGCATGCTTCCGCCTGCGCCGGAAGCCGACAGCGTCGACATCTCGGTGGAGTTGAGAGATCTGTACTCCCGGGCGGTATCCCCCCTCTTCTCCGGGGAAGTGGGTGAGGTCAGCTACGGTCTCGTCGCTCTGGATTACAACTTTCTCGGCCGTGGCCAGGTAGTGCAGGCGTCCGCCCGCCACGATGCCGTATCGGGAAACAGTGCCGGGCTATTTTTTCGCGAGCCACGGTTGCTGGGTTCACACATCGGTTTCCGCACCCGGCTCGAGCTCGCCGAGGAAGGCCACCTCGCGGCTCTTTCCCTTTCGCAGCCCTACTATTCGCTGTCGTCACCCTGGAGGTTCGGCGTGGCCTTGCACAGTTCCGAGAGCCTGGCACGGCAGTACTCGTCCGGAGAGCTGACCGCCCGCTACCGAAGCAGCCTGGGGTCGGCCGGTATCTGGGCCGGCCACTCCGCTGGAGACCGGATCAAGATCCGACCGAGTG
>JAPOYZ010000503.1 GCA_026706325.1 Candidatus Aminicenantota bacterium | reverse complement strand
GGTGGGCGGCCCCAAGCTGGACCTGCGCGGGGCGCGGATCTCCGTGAACCTGCGGGGAGACGACCTGGACCTCAAGGGCGCCCAATGCTACTTCTGGGTCCACATCGGGAACAACCGCTGGCACTTTACGGACCATCCCATTCCCATATCCCAGGGATCCTGGGGACGGCGCCATACCTTCGTCCTGGAGAACGACGAGTCCAAGTGGACCCGCACCTGGGCCTGGACGGGTCCGGCCAGCCTGGACCGGGTGCTGCGGGAATGCGTGAGCTACGGGTTCTCGTTCATCGGATTCCCGGAAGGAGAAGAGGTGACGGGGCGGCTCTCCATGGACGTTCTCCGGATCGAGGCCCGGGTCGCCGACATGCGGTGACCGGGTTAACGATCTTTCATGATCTCCCCGTAACTGTAGACGATTCCCGTCACGGCGGGCTCCTTCTCGAACGCCGCTACGAGGCTCTTGCGGAGCTCGGGCGTCTGTGAACCCCGTCCGTAGGCGGGATGGCGGAAGCTCATGCGGAAACCTCGGGGCGCCAGGTAGAGGCCGGCTCCGAAACGATCGCAGAGCGGACCGTAGCTTTTCCGAACGGCGTCCTCGATGGGCGGAAGGCCCATGTCCTCTTCCTGATTCTGGATGTACCCCATGGCCCTCTGGGTACGTCTGGGATAACGGGCTCTCTCGTTGGTAATGTGACCCACTACCAGTGAGTCGATGATTCCCTCGGAGATCCACCGGCGCCACTGCAGCTTCATGTTGCCGAAGGGAGGCCCGATATAGTCTCCCTGCGCCACTCCGATGGAAAGGGCCTGCCCTTTCTTCTTGAGGTGCTCCTTCACCTCGACCAGAAACTGGGTCAGGTACTCGCCCCGGAGTTCCCTCCACTTCTCCAGATCGAAGCTGGCCTGGAGGATGTTCCGGCCGTATCTGCGCTGATACTCCTTGACGACAGGCTCGTTGTACCCGAACTGGTCGGCATGCTCGGCGGGCGGCGAATGGGAGCGCACGCTGAGAAAGACGCCGTCGAAATCCAGAGGGTCGGCGAAAGCGCGGATCACCCTGAGCATGTATTCCCTCACCTCGGGGTAGGCGTACTCCATCACGCCCCAGTGATACTTCCGTTGATTGGCGGTCAGAGACCGGTCGGCGGAGAGGAACTGGGGGTTCTCCCGGGTGAAGTTCGATTGCCATGAGAAAAAGTCGGAGTCGCCGTAAAGAACGTGCTCCGGGCATCCCTCATCGAAGATGGTGATCCACATATCGACCTTCATGCCCTGGTCGTGTATGGCCTGGACGGCGACTTCCAGCAACCGCTGTTCCCAGGCCTGTTTGGTGGTCTTCAGCCACTCCTGGATGTAGGCGTTCCTGTAACTGGGTTTGATCTGGTGAAAGAGGAGAACCCGGAAGTCGTCGGCGCGAAACAGGACCCTGTCCACGCCCCGCTCTTTCCAGATCCGGGCCGCCTCGACCACCTTCTCGGGGGTGTCGAGCTGTGCCGTGCCCTCCCCCTTGTGTTGCCAGATGACGTCGCCCCAGCTCAGGATCATGAGCTTCTCCTTGGCCTGGACAGGCAGCGATAGAAGGAAGATGGAAACGGCGATCAATAGTGTCTTGTTGAGCATGTCTCGATTCCAGTCTTGGATTTTCCCGGTCTGCCGCGCAAGAAAAGGACGGCTACCAGTCGACGATCGATCCGTCGTCCCGATCGTAAATCGTCCGGGACTCGCGCGGTTCGCCGACCCTCGCCATCAACTTGTCCTCGTCGATGGTGATGCCGAGACCGGGTTCGGTCGGAAGCGGACGGTGCCCGTTTCTGACCGGGGGCAGCGGTTTGGCCAGCAGGTCGTGCTCCATGTCGCCGCGCTCCTGGATGAGGAAGTTGGGAATGCACGCCGCGATCTGGAAGCTGGCGGCCATCGACACGGGACCGTTGGGATTGTGGGGGGCCAGCGGGGCGTAGTACGCCTCGGCCATTCCGGCAATGAGCCTGAGTTCGGTGATGCCGCCCGCGTAGCAGACGTCCGGCTGCAGGATGTAGGCGGCGCGCTTTTCCAGGACCTCGCGGAATCCCCACTTGGTGAAGATGCGCTCTCCCGTGGCCAACGGGATATGGGTCTTGGCGGCGATCTCGGCCATCACGTCCACGTTGAGCGGCTGCACCACCTCCTCGTAGAACCAGGGATGGTACGGTTCCAGCGCCTTGACCAGCAGCATCGCCGTCGGCGGCTGAACGGCGCCATGGAAGTCGATTCCGATGTCGACGCCGTCCCCGTACTTCTCGCGCAACGCCCGGAAGTTCTCCACCACGGCGTCTACGTATCTCTGGCCTTCGATGTACTTGATCGCCTGGCGTCCCATGGCGTTCGGGCCGACCTTCATGGCGTTGACGCCGGTCTCCTCGTTGACCTCTCCGTAGACCCGGATGCGGTCCCGGGTGGGTCCGCCCAGCAGCTTGTAGACCGGCACGCCGTAGACCTTACCCTTGATGTCCCAGAGCGCCTGGTCGATGCCGCTCAGGATCGCCGTCTTGATGGGACCCCCGCGGTAGAAGGCGCCGCGGTGGATGGCCTGCCAATGGTGCACCACCCGGCACGGGTCCTGGCCCACCAGGTAGTCGCCGACCTCCAGAGCGCCGGCGGCGCACGCCTTGGCGTCGTCCTTGAGCATCTCGCCCCAACCCACGATCCCGGCGTCGGTGGACACCTTGACGAAGACCCAGGTGTTGGTCAGCACGAAGGTCTCGATCTTGGTGACCTTGATCTTGTCGTTGGGGCCGACGGCCGCGGCGCTGGTGCGCCGCGCGGTGAAGAGGGCGTCGAGTCCGAACATGGCGCCCGCGGCGGCTCCAAGGCGAAGCCAGTAACGACGATTCATCTTGGTCTGGCGATGTTAACACAGGAGCGGCGGCTGTGCGCCAGGCTAACTGGCACAAGATAGGCGGTGAAAGTCCGCTGAAACGAAAG
>JAPOYZ010000467.1 GCA_026706325.1 Candidatus Aminicenantota bacterium | reverse complement strand
TACTTGACGTACCGGTAGGGCTCCAGGAGCTGACGGCTGAAGCTGAACACCACGTCCCGGGCGGTGAAGGGTTCGCCGTCGTGCCAGTGGACGTTTCGGCGCAAACGGAACGTGAAGATGCGGGCGTCGGGCGAAACCTCCCAACTCTCGGCCAGGTCGGGAAGTATGGTCGCCAGATTCGGACCGAGCCGCACCAGTTTGTTGAAAACGAGAAAGAAAATGACGGCCTGACTGAAGGTTTCGTATCCGGACGGGTGCCACATGGGCGTCAGATCACCCTGCCACGCGAAACGGAGGCTCTCGGAACGGTCGGCATCGGTGTCGGGAACAACACCCGGGTCGATCCCGGGGGCGCACGACGAGGTCCACGCCAGCAGAACGACCAGCTTGGCCACCAGGAGGCTGCGGTTACGAATCATCGGCGGGCGGAGAGCCGTCCTCTGCGGTGGCGCGGTAGAAGGTGGAGCCGTCGGGATTCTGCCACTGGAACGGCGGGCTCGTCTCCCGATCCTGAAGGGGCAGTTGGAGCTTGACGTTGCCTCTCCGGGAGGATTCGTGGGTTGCCAGGATCAGCTCCAGGGCATTCCGGGCCGTGATTCCGTTGGAGAGGGGCTCGCGGCCTGTTTCCACCGCCTCCAGCAGGTCTTCCAGCAGGTAAACCATGGGAGCCGTATGGTGCATCATCTGGGGGAAGGGGTGTTCCAGGAGCTCCCGGAACACGCTCCCGGAGTTGGTCTTCCGGAGGCGGACTTCGGTGGTCCCGATGCTGAGCACGCCCTTGGTGCCGTTCACCTCCACCCGGTAGCCGGCATGACTGTCCCTGCCGTTGAAGAACGCCCGAATCCCGTTCGGATACACGGCATAGAGGCTGCCGCCCAGATCCCGTCCCCGCTGCGTGGGAATGGCCACCATGGATATTTCGGGATCTTCCGAGTGTCCCACGACCCACGCCGGCGGTTTGTCTCCAGCCAGGTAGTTCACCAAGTCGAACCAGTGGGTTCCCGACAGAAAAAGGCGGCCGGGCCAGGTGGCGACGATGCTGAGGACCTGCCCGATTCCCCCCTCGTCCAGGAGGCGGCGGGAACGGAGGATCAGAGGGTCGCCTCTGCGGGTGTGGTTGACGGCCAGGCTGGTGCCGCTCTCACGGCAGGAAGCGATCATCCGGTCGGCCAGCGCCAGCGTGGTGGTGAAGGGTTTCTCGCAGAAAATGCCCTTCACGCCGTTGCCGGCACAGTCGACGACCTGGGAAGCGTGGAAGTCCGGAGGGCTGGCGATGGCGACGATCTCGGGACGCTCGGCCTCGAGCATCTCGCGGTGGTCCGAATAGAGGGCATCGACTCCCCATCGTCTCCCGAAATCCTCCAGGCGTTCCCGGTCCGGATCCGCACCCGCCACCAAACGGGTGCCCGGATGAGTCTTCAGGATCTCCGCGTGTCCGAAAGGAAGCAGGATTCGGCCCGGCGCGTCCTGGAGCTCGTCCATGCAGTAGCTGCCCATGGAGCCGCACCCGATGAGGGCGGCCGAGTAGATTTTCCCGGGGTCGTACACCATGTTGGTCAGGCTCCCGAAGTCGGAGGAGGAGAGTCCGTCTCAGGGCGACTCATAATATTGGATCGAGGACGGCTGCGCGAGTCCCAATGCGAGGCGCCGAAGTCACCGGGTGTGGTCGACCAGGACTGTTGACCGGGCCCCGGTGGTTGGATATGTTTCGCTTCAATACCGGCGTGAAGTCTTACTTGAAGTCCTTGGGAAAAGATCAGGCAACTTGGGAGATCGGAAATTGCAAATAGTTAACAAAAAAGGAAATAAGAGAATCCTGGGTCAGAAGATGTACGACCGGGCCCGGGAGCTGATCCCGGGCGCGACGCAGCTCTACGGCAAGCGCCAGGAGATGACCGCTCCGGGGCAATGGCCGGCCTATTTCGCTCAGGCCCGGGGCTGTGAGACGGTGGACCCGGACGGGAATCACTACATCGACATGTCCATGTGCGGCATCGGCGCCACGCTCTTGGGCTATGCCGATCCCGATGTGACCGAGGCGGTGATCCGGCGGGTCCGCAACGGCTGCATGTCTTCCTTGAATCCCCCGGACGAGGTGGAATTGGCCGAACTGATGCTGGAGCTCCACCCCTGGGCCCAGATGGTCCGGTTCGGGCGCCTGGGCGGAGAAAGCATGACCATCGCGGTGCGGATCGCCCGGGCCTATACCGGACGGGACAAGGTGGCCTTCTGCGGCTACCACGGTTGGCACGACTGGTATCTGGCCGCCAACATTCCGGTGGACCCCAGTGAGGAGACGGTGGACCGGTTGGGAGGCGGGCACCTGATGCCGGGATTGGAACCGGCCGGAGTGCCCGGCGGACTCGCCGGCACCGCCATGCCCTTCACCTACAACCGGATCGAGGAACTCAGGGCCATCGTGGACCGGCACGGCTCGAGCCTGGCCGCCATCGTCATGGAGCCGACGCGCAACTTCGATCCCGATCCCGGTTTCCTGGAAGAGATTCGTGAACTGGCCACCCACTGCGGAGCTTGTCTGATCATGGACGAGATCACCATCGGCTGGCGGCTGTGGTTGGGAGGCGCCCATCTCAAATATGGACTGGAGCCGGACATGGCGGTTTTCGCCAAGACCACCGGAAACGGGCATCCCATTTCGGCGGTGGTGGGCCGGCGCGACATCATGCAGGCCGCCCAGAACAGCTTCATCTCCAGCGCGCTCTGGACGGAGGCGGTGGGCCCCACGGCCGCACTGGCCACCATCCGCAAGTTCCGGCGGGTGGACGTTCGTTCACACGTGGCCCGGATCGGCGAGGCGGCCCGGCAGGGACTGAAGGAGCTGGCAGACCGTTGCGGCGTCCCCTTCGGCGCCACCGGTCATCCGGCCCTCACCTTCTACTATTTCGACCATCCTGAAGCGGCCGCTCTCCAGACCCTTTGGACCGTGCGCATGCTGGACCTGGGTTTCC
>JAPOYZ010000563.1 GCA_026706325.1 Candidatus Aminicenantota bacterium | reverse complement strand
TGGAACGGCGGGGCTCGGAGTCACACTGACGGCGAAAGCCGGAAAGAACGGCCGGGTACGAGGTCCATCGGACCTCGGGTGACTCCAACCGCCGGATACTGAAAACGGTACGTCCGGTGGTGTGGGAGGGTGCAGGGGCGCAATCCCCTGCGCCCGACCCGATCTTTTCCCAAACTGACAGACCGTCCCTTTCCGACTATGTGACATCAATACTGCCGGCGACCGCCCTGATTGCGGACTCGTCGAGTTCGACGCCCAGGCCCGGTCCCGCGGGCACGAGGTATTCGGCGCCGGCGACCTGGAGGGGCCGATGGAGATAGCGGTTGGCAACCGAGAAGACGGCCGGGTTGTACTCGGCGAGGCCGACATTGCTCGATGCGGCGGCGAACTGCAGGGCCGCGGCAATCTGGGGTCCCATGGCAATGCTGATGTGGGGGACGATCCGGGCGCTGGCGCCGACGTCCCGGGCAAGGCCGGCCGCTTCGGTGATGCCGCAACGGCCGATGTCAGGCTGCAACCACTGGGCGCAGCCGGATGCCAGGAACGGCGCCAGTTCGTACCGCGTCCGATAGCACTCGCCCAATGCGATCGGAGTGCGGATTTCAGCCGCCAGATCGGCGTGGTCCTCCGGGAATTCCGGAGCCAGCGGGCACTCGAGCCATAGGGCTCCACGATCGTCAAGTTTTTTGCAAAAGCTGCCCGCCGAGGCCCCGTCAAGCCGCCAGAGAGCGTCCACCGCGATGGACACCTCCGGCCCCAAGGCTGCGCGCAGGCGGTCGATGAGATCGAATAGTTCTTCTTCCGTACGGTCGTAGAACAGTTTGAAGATTCGAAATCCCGCGTCCCAGGCTTCCCGGGCCCGCTCGACTCGATCCGTGTTCGTTGCGCCCGGGAGCCCCGAGAGGTAGCATGGAATCCTGCTCTTGGGGGCGGAAGACGACAGCAGGTCCGCGACCGAAGTCCCGCGAGCCTTGCCGGCCAGGTCCCAAAGTGCGATGTCGACTCCGGCAATCGCATCGAGCATGAAGCCGCCCGTCTGACCGCGAACGCGCATGGTCGAGTACATCCGATTTCGCAACGATCTCACCGTATCGGGAGAACCGTCGAAATCCTGGCCCTCGACCGCCGGGCGCAGCAATTGATCCATGATCAGGCACGCGACGTCCGGAGCGAGCGGGGCCTGGGCGTCTCCCCATCCGGCCGAGCCCGACTCCAGCGTCACCTTGACCAGGGCGGCTTCGAAATTCACCGAATAGAGCGTGCTGCTCGTTTCCGACCAGCGGTAATCAAAGCCGCTGGCGGCCAGCGCAGCGGGGGTACCGGCGGTTCCTGTCACCGCTGCGGCGTCACGCGGTAGCCTGACCGAAAACGCCTCGATACAAGCGATTCGATCTACCGGCATGGCTGATGGTTCGTCCCAACCAGGGATCGCAGAGCCTCAAGCTCGCTCAACCCGGATTCATCAAGCGAGCGGGTCGGATGGCGAACCATGGCGCTCTCGAGGACTCCCGCATGCACGAGATTATGCTTCATTGCCGAAACGCCCAGTCCGGGCTGCAATTCATACCGGATCAGGGGCAGCGCCCGCTGGAACGCGCTCCAAGCCGAATCGAGGTCGCCGTTCTCAAGCGCGCTCCAGATCGAGCAGAAGACTGAAATCAGGTCGCTGCCCGGCATGATTCCCCGGGACCCCCTCTGCCACTCCTCGATCATGAACTGCCCGTTCAGTCCTCCCAACAGTGCCAGCCTATCGCCGGCGGCTTCGAGTGTGCTGGTGATCTTGGGGGCGGTCGGCGGAGCCTCGATCTTCGCGTAGTCGACATGCTCGATTTCGCGCGCCATGCGTGCGAGCAGCCCCGGGGGCATCACGACCTGCGAGAGCAGCGGCGCATCCTGCACCATGATCGGTATCCCAACCGCATCGCTGATCGCGGAATAGAAGAACATCAGGCCGTCCGCATCGGGGCGCAAGTAGTACGGCGGCAAGACCATCAAGCCCGCAACTCCGAGGCCCTCCGCTTCTTTGCAGACTGCGACGGCCGCTTCCGTACCGGTTGCGCCGACGCCGGCAATCACCGGGGCTCTGCCGTCCAAATGACGCACGATCGCATCGAGCAGTGCTCGCTTCTCTGAAGGCAGGAGAGTGTAGCCCTCGCCGGCATTACCGAAGACGCCGAATCCGCCCAGGCCTCCGTGCGCGTCCAGATGGTCAACCAACCTCAGCATGCCGGCGACGTCGACCTTGCCGTCGTCCTGGAACGGCGTGACGAGGATGGGAATGACTCCTTGGAAAGCGTTGTGCATCTTTGTTGTCTTCTTGCCTGGACGCTCCGGAGAGCGCGACCGATTTTCCTATGAAAGAAACAGTCTGTCCCCTTCCGTACGCAAGTGCAGGCGGTCTCGCGACCCCGGAAACGGCGGCTGGGAAACCCCCGCTCCTCCCCTACCACATGGATTTCTTGTCCCCCCACGGATGACGGAGAAGCTCCTCTTCACGGAGCTCGGTCCCCCATCCGGGACCGGTGGGAATCTTCATGTGGCCGTTGACGACTTCGGGGGCATTGGTCGTCACATCGTCCCTCCACGGCACGTCGTCGATGTCGGCCTCCATGATGCGGACGTTGGGGAGGACTCCACAGAGGCTGGCGCTCATGAAGGTGGCCAGATGGCTGTAGTAGTTGTGAGGAGCGACGTTCAGTTGGTAGGTCTCCGCCAGGTCTCCGATCTTCTTGGCCTGGGAGAATCCGTTCCAGGGCACGTCTACCATGAACACGTCGGCCGCCCGCAACTCGAAATAGGGAATGAATTCCCGCATGTAGATCAGGTTCTCCCCGGTGCAGATGGGCGTGGACGTCGATTCTCTGATGTCCCGAATGGACTGGGGATCGTACATGTCGATCTCCAGCCAGAGGAGGTTGTAGGGCTCCAGAGCACGGGCGATGCGGCGGCAGGCTTCCGGTTTGAAGTTG
>JAPOYZ010000564.1 GCA_026706325.1 Candidatus Aminicenantota bacterium | reverse complement strand
TACATGAGCTTGGCGGTGAAGTCGGTGTCCTTGGCCGTGGAGGAGACCCAGAGCTCCACCCGCATGGGGCCGGCGATCTCCAGGTCCTCTTCCAGGGGCTCCGTCTGAAAGGAGAGCACGTCGGAGCGGGAAGAGAGGGGCAGCAGGTCGGTGGCCGGGAAGTCCCCCTCCACCGGGACCTGGTTGTGGGCGCCGCGGCGCACCAGGCGCTTGCCCGAGTCGATGTTGCCGCCGATGGTGGGCACGGGGTTCCTGGGATCGTATTCGAAGCCGCTGCGGCCGGTTTCTCGAGGTGGCTCGCGGCGGAGGGTGCCGTCGCCGTGCAGGTACAGGCGCAGTTGCCGGCTCCCTGCCGGGGGCCAGGCATCGGAGGTCTTCCAGGAGCCGCCGCTCTGGAGCCTCCCTTTCTCGTTGCGCTTCGCCGTTTCGGCGCCCATGACGAAGTAGCGGACCCGGGGCTTCTTGTCCAGGCTCAGGTCCTTTCCCTTGAGGAACTGGTCGAACCACTTCACCGCCTTCTTCCGGAGCGTCATCTTCACGTCCGGACCGAAGTCCACGTCCCCGGCATGGGTCTGCTGCGTGGAGTGGGTCCAGGGCCCCACCAGGAGCCGGACGTAGCCCTTCCGTCCGGTCAGGCCCTGGAAGTTCTTCACGGTCCCGCGCTTGAAGATGTCGTACCAGCCGCCGATGTAGAAGATGGGGATGTCCGGGTATTGGGAATAACGCTCCTCGAAGTTGTAGCCGTTCTGCTTCCAGTAGTCGTCGTAGGTGGGATGCGCCCGCCAGTCGGCGTACCACTTGGCGTAGGAAGGTGTCCAGGACAACGGAGAGGTGGACTTGAGGGGCGCCGCCATGAGCCAGCTTCGCAGTTGCTCGTTGGCCCGGGTCATGGCCTCCAGCGTGGGCGTGTCTTCTTCCTCGTCCGGATCGGCGGATTTGGTTTCCTTGCCCGTCTGAGCCAGGCGGAATCCGTAGACCATGTTGTGCAGCAGGGCGAAGGCCCCTCCGCGCCCCGCTCCGTCCTCGATGTAGTTGGACGTGCCCACGTAGGCGAACATGGTCCTCAGATGGGGCGGCCTCAGAGCCGCCAGGGCGTTCTGGCAGGCGGCCGAATAGGATCCGCCGTAGGTTCCCACGTCGCCGTTGGACCAGGGTTGGGAGGCGATCCATTCCACGGTGTCGTACCCGTCCTCCCCCTCGTTGACGTAGATGTAGAATTTCCCCTCCGATTCGTACCGGCCCCGCGTGTCCTGGATCGCCGCCGCGTAGCCGTGGGTGGTGAAGAACTCTGCGGTCGCGGCCGACCTGTGCTTCCCGTAGGGGTGCCGGACGAGGATGACGGGGAAGGGACCGGGAGGGGTGGTCTCGCCGTTGGGCAGATAGACGTCGGTGGCCAGGCGGACGCCGTCGCGCATCGGCACCATGACGTTCTTCCAGATCCGGACCTGGATCGGGCCCTTGGGGGATTCGGCGTAGGAGACGGGAGCCAATCCCAAGACTGCGGCAGCCGAAGCGATCAACACCCGGATTCTTCGAGGGGTCATGGCAAATCCTCCAGTCGGTAATCCACAGCCTGTCTACAGGAACCTCACAGGCCGTCCACACTCGTCGCGGACTCCGTGAATGCCGCGAGCCAGTTTAGTCCTGGCCGCCGGCATCTTCCACACGGTTCCGCCGCAGATCCACCACGAGCCGTTTTGACCGGCCATGGCCACCGTTCTATATTGTGATCTCAATTGAAATTCCTGTAGGGAGCAAAAGGAATGACGAATCAATCGCATCGGGCAGTGATCATGGGTCTGGGCTACATCGGCGGCGCGGACCAGGTTTCGGGAGACGCCTTGGGCCAGTTGGTGGTGGACCTGGACGGGACCCACATCGACGCTTTGGCCAACCATCCCCGGGTCGACGTGGTGGCCGGGAGCAGCCGCGACCTGGGACGGCGCCAGCGGTTCACCGAACGGACCGGGATCGGGACCTACGCCGACTGGCGGGAGATGCTGGAGCAGGAAAAGCCCGACATCGTGGGTGTGGCGACCTACACCCCGGTCCACAAGGAGATGACGGTGGCCTGCGCCCGGCAGGGTGTGCGGGCCATCCTCTGCGAGAAACCCATCGCCAACACTGCGGCCGACGGGCAGGACATGGTGGACGCCTGCGAGGAAGCGGGGGCGTTGCTGGCCATCAACCACAACCGCCGGTACAACCCCAATTACCGGAGGTTGAGGGACCACATCGCCGCCGGGGGTCTGGGTGATCTGACGTCGGTGACGGCCCAGTGGAGCAGCGGACGCCTGGGAAACGTGGGGACCCATGTCTTCGACGCCATCCGATGCGTCACCGGCCGCCGGGTGGAAGCGGTCTCGGGGACCCTGGATCTGGCCGGGAAGCCCGACTGCCGGGGACCCGCGTTTCAGGATCCGGGAGGCTGGGGCGTGATGCGGTTGGAAGGGGGACTCATGACCACGGTGGACGCCGCCGACTACGCCTGCGTTCCCATGGTCATCGGCTTCAACGGCACCGAGGGCCGGGCCACCACCGGAGGCGAGGAAGTGCGGATCGAGTACTGGGACGGCCGGAGCGAGGTGTGGCCCAGTCCCCGGGCGCAGGCCACCTCCATGGACGTGGCGGTCGTCGAGATCGTGGACTGGTTGGAAGGGACGGCGCCGTTCCCCTACCCGGCCGTGGAGGCCGTCGAGACGCTGGAAGCCATCGCCGGGTTCCACCTCTCCCACGCCCGCTCCGGAGCCTGGGTGGAGCTGCCGCTGCAGGGTGAAGACCGCAACCACGTGGTCAATAGTGGGTAGGAGGGGGGACTTTTAGTCCCCCATTCTTCTGTGTTGGCTTGTGACTCCGCAGGCGGAAAGTGTAGAGGGGGACTCTGTCCCCCTAACCCCCCTTACCGGCGACAGGAAAGTCGCCTGTCCCATCGGCGGTAAGAAAACCGCCGCTCCGGGCGACAGGAATGTCGCCG
>JAPOYZ010000147.1 GCA_026706325.1 Candidatus Aminicenantota bacterium | reverse complement strand
GGGACGAAGTCTGGATAACGGTGCACGACCCGGTAGCGAAAGTTCTTCTCCAGCAGGCCGAACTTCCAGAGTTGATAGGCAATGTCCTTGCCCACGTAGGTGACGGTCCCGTCGCTGCGGACGATGATCTTCTCCTCGGCAGGCTGACCGTTCTCGCCTGGAAGCCGCATCACCCAGCAGCCTCGATTGGGTCCGTCCGAAACGAAAGTGATGGCCTTGCGCTGCTTGAGCTGGTCGAAGGCCTCGTCCCAGAATCGCTCCCGCAGGATCTGGCTCTCTCGGGGAAGGACGTCGTAGCGGACGCCGATGCGCCACATGGTTCTCAGGTGGGCGTTCACGATCCGGAGGGAAATGTGCTCGGCCATCCGGCCGGTCTCGCCCTCTCCCTCTTCGATCTCTCGAAGGGTGCGGCGCCGGTGATCCAGGCGCGAGTCCTCCTGTCCATACCAGTCACAGACCTGGGCGTACAGGTCCCAGCAGTAGTAGTCGAAGGGCTCGGGGATCGCCCGGACCTGTTCCAGGCTCAACTTCCGCAATTGCCGGAATCCAACCACGACGTCGGCGACCTGAACGCCGGTGTCGTCGATGTAGTTCTGGATCTCCACCGAATGGCCCCGGGAGCGCAACAGGCGCCCGAAAGTGTCCCCCAGGACCGCGTTCCGGAGGTGCCCGATGTGAGCCGCCTTGTTGGGGTTGATATTGGTGTGCTCGACGATGATCTTCGGGCCGCGCGGCGGTTCCGGCGATGGGGAGAGGGAGTCTTGGAGATCGGCCAGGAATCGATCCCGCTTCAGAAAAACGTTGACGTAGCCTCCGGCCGCCTCGACCCGTTCCATCCAGGGGGGCACCGGGAAGTTGGCGGCGATCTCCGAGGCGATGTTGCGGGGCGCCCGGCGCAGACTCCGCGCCAATTCGAAGGGAAAGGCGAAGGCCAGATCCCCGAACTCGATCCGGGGAGGGGATTTGGCGGCGGCGGATCCCAGTTCCAAGGAAAACCGGTCGCGCACGAAGTCCCGGAACAACGCCTCGCTCTGGCGGGCCCGGCGCAGCAGCATGGGCCAATGATATCAAACGCAGGAAGGGCGGCATTCTTCCCGCCGGAGCGGCGGTTTCCCAACCGCCGGTCTCCGTGGTGCATGAAGAATGGGCGATTGGAAATCGCCCCACCTTCCGCCGTGCTATTGTGTGCAGCATGGGCAGGAACGGCGGCAGCGATCGCATCCTCTACTTCGACGCCTTCAACGGCGTCAGCGGGGACATGATCCTGGGAGGATTGCTGGATCTGGGGCTCCCCTTGGAGCACCTCAGGCGGCGGCTCGGGTCATTGCGGCTGGAGCCCTATCGCCTCAGTGCCCGCAAGATCGACCGGAACGGACTCTCGGGGACCGATTTCCGTGTCGAACTCGAGAAAGGCGGGCACTCCCATGGGCGCACGCCAGGACAGATCTACGGGGTGATCGAAGAGAGCCGCCTGGAAGATCCGGTCAAAGAGATGGCGCTGTCGGTGTTTCGGCGACTGGCCAGGGCCGAAGCGGCCGTCCATGGAGAGTCGGTGGAGCACGTTCACTTTCACGAAGTGGGGGCAGTGGACGCCATCGTGGACATCGTCGGCGCCTGCATCGGATTCCATTACTTGGGCGCCAACCGTTTTTTCTCGAGTCCCCTGAATCTGGGCAGCGGCACCGTGACCTTCTCCCACGGCACTTGGCCCGTCCCCGCGCCCGCGACGGCTCATCTGGTTCGCGGCTTTCCCGTGGTCATGGGAGACGTGCAGGCGGAGCTGACCACGCCCACCGGGGCGGCCATCGTCACCTCGCTGGCGGCGCCCGGCACTGCCACCCCCGCCTGGACTCTGGATCGATGGGGGTTCGGGGCCGGAGACCGGGACCTGCCCGGAATTCCCAACATGTTGAGGCTGGTTCTCGGCCGCGAAGCCGCCGGGGGACGGCCCTCCCCGGAAGCCGCCGAAGGAGTGCGGGACGAAGAGGTCCTGGTCCTGGAGGCCGACATCGACGACCTGGATCCCGAAGCCATCGGCTACGTCATGGAGACCGCCCTGGGCCAAGGAGCCCTGGACGTCCGTTGCGTACCCCAGCAGATGAAGAAAGGAAGGCCCGGACACCATCTCTCGGTGCTCTGCCGCCCCCGGGACCGGGACCGCATGATGGGTCTCATCTTCCGGGAGACGACGACCCTGGGGATTCGTGGGAAGACGTGGCGGGGTTGGGTCCTGGAGCGGGAGTTCCGGGAGGTGGAGACCGGGTACGGAACGGTGCGGGTCAAGGTGGGACACTTCCGCGGCGAGCCGGTCACCGTCTGGCCCGAGTACGAAGACCTGAAGAGGATCGCCGAAAAGACCCGTCTACCGTTGAAGAACCTGAGACTGATGGCGATCCGCAAGGCGTCCGGGACAAAATAGCGGGCCATGTCCAAGACCTTCTACCTGACGACTCCTCTCTACTATGTCAACGACGTGCCCCACGTGGGGCATACCTACACCACCGTCATCGCCGACGCCATTGTCCGCTACCGCCGGATGTGCGGCGACGACGTCTCCTTCCTGACCGGCACCGACGAGCACGGTCTCAAGATCGAGCGTTCGGCCCGGCAACAGGGCATCGAGCCCCAGGAACTGGTGGACACCTATGCCGCCAAGTTTCGAAGCACCTGGGAGCAGCTCGGGCTGGACTTCGACGAGTTCATACGAACCACCCAGGAGAGGCACTATCGCGCCGTCGCCAAGCTCTTCCGGGCGGTCAAGAAGAGCGGAAGCGTCTATCTCGGTCAGTACCAGGGCAACTACTGCGTGGGCTGCGAGTCTTATGTGGCGGAAGGCCGGAATTGTCCCGACTGCGGCCGGCCCACCGAGTTCATGACCGAGGACAGCTACTTTTTCAAGCTGTCGGCGTTCCAGGAGAAGCTGCTCCGGCTCTCCCGGGAGAACCCGGGCTCCGTGGGCCCTCGCTCCCGGACGAACGCGGTGGTCCGCCTGGC
>JAPOYZ010000036.1 GCA_026706325.1 Candidatus Aminicenantota bacterium | reverse complement strand
CTCCCCGAGTGGGTGTTTTCCGGCCGGTCCCGAAAGTCCAGGGAGAGAGTGGCTCTGGTCCGAAAGAAACCGGATTGATGGGCAAGGCCGGGGGTCGTGGCATCGTCGAAGACACTTGCGATGGGAGCGGCGCCGGGGTCGGTTCCGGGACCGGTGTTCACCTGAAGCATTCCCACGTCCAATTCTCCCCGCAACCACGGACCGGCCCGGTAACGGAAGACTTTCCCATAGAAAACCTCCTCCAGGCGGTAGTCGCTGCGGTCTCCCTCCCTGGAGTCGGCGCCGGGTCCGAAATAGTTCTGCCTGGGAAAGTTGCGGTACCGGACCTGGCCGAAGACACTGAGCCGATCCGCCGTTCTGCCTGGTTCGGTTCGCTGGCGGAACCCGTGGTCTTCCGGATCGAGTTCGTAGCCGGGGCCGAAGTCCCGGAGCCGGCCGAACTGCAGGTCGGCCAGTTGGTATCCGCGGATGGAATAGCCGCCCGTCAGGGCCACGCCGAGCCGGCTGCCCCCCAACTTCGGCTGCCAATACCGTGCGCCGAAGGCGACGGCGGACCGAGGCCCCAGGACGCCCACCACCGGTTTGAGTCCCGGTGACCCGGTACCGCCAGGCGCACCGAATCCCCTCTTTTCCACCCAGAGAAGAGCCCTCTCGAGTCCGCCGGCACGAGGTGGAGTGGCGCGGGATCGTTTCTCGATACGCTTCTGCTTCCAGCGTCCGGCCCGGGTGTCCTGCGGCGAAGCGGACTTTATGCCTGGGGTTTCTTTTCCGGCGCCGGAATCGCCGGATTCCGCACCCCCGGCAGCAACCCCTGGAAAGGAGAGCAGCAGGTAGGCTGAGCAGAGGACTCGCAAGCCGAGCACGAAGCGTCATTCTATCGCAGCCTTCCGCCTTGGGGGCAACGGGCCGGTTCGGCTCCGCTCCAGGGATTCGGCGGACTTGACCCGGCCCGTCACCTCGGATACGTTGATCCCGCGTCGGTGCTCCGGCCATCCGGAGCGGCGAGAGGGAACCTGGTGAGAGTCCGGGGCTGCCCCGCAGCGGTAAACGGGAACGACCGCCGTCATAGCACTGGCTCCGAGGAGTTGGGAAGCGACGGCCTGTAGGAACGGCGAAAGCCGAATGCCCGTAAGTCCGAAGACCTGCCGGCACCATATCCATTGACCTGGGCCTTCGAGGGAAGGAACAGGGTCGCGTCGGCCGGCCTGGCTTTCCTCTTCCTCATCGAAACCCCGGGTCGTGGCCGAGGGACCATGAACGGCGCGGAACCGCAACGAAAACCGGGGGCGGAAGCCACCCTGCCGCGGCACGCTGCCGGCGAGGCCATCGCCATGTGCTTCAGCGGTGTGTCCTTGAAACAGCCGGTTCCGGCTCAGGCATACCGGTTCGGCGGCTCATAGAGTGTCGTAATGTCTCATCGGATCATCTCCCTCATCGCCAGCGCAACGGAGATCGTGTGCGCACTCGGCTTCGAGCGCGAGTTGGTCGGCCGTTCCCACGAATGCGACTATCCCGCCTTCGTGTCCCGGCTTCCGACCTGCTCGAGTTCGAAGGTGGAATTGGAGGCCGTCAGCCGGACCATCGACGATCAGGTCCGGACCATCGTCTCCGAAGGCCTGTCCGTCTACCGCGTCAATCCCGACCTTCTGAATCGCCTGGCGCCGACGGTCATTGTCACGCAGACGCAGTGCGAGGTCTGCGCCGTCAGTCTGCGGGATGTCCAGGAGGCGGTGTGCGAACTCGTGACTTCGCAGCCTGCGATCGTCTCCCTGGAACCCATGTCCCTGTGCGACGTTTGGAAGGACATCCGCAAGGTGGCGTCGGCGCTTGGAGACCCGGGACGCGGCGACGATCTCGTGACCTGTCTCAAGGATCGGCTCCAGGGGATTCGCACACGGACCAAGCCGGTGCGGACCCGTCCTTCCATTGCGTGCATCGAGTGGATCGATCCTCTCATGACCGCGGCCAACTGGATGCCCGAGCTCGTCGAATGCGCCGGCGGCCGGAACCTCTTCGGGAAGCCGGGGAAACACTCCGGCTATTTCGAATTCAACCAGCTTGCGGCTGCCGACCCCGACGTGATCGCCATCTTGCCGTGCGGCTTCGATATCGAGCGCACCTGCCGCGAAATGCCCCCGCTGGCGACCCATCCGGGATGGCCGGAACTGGCCGCGGTCCGGAACGGACGCGTGTTCGTGACGGACGGGAACCAGTATTTCAACCGGCCTGGACCGCGAGTCGTGGAGTCCGCCGAGATCCTGGCGGAGATCCTGCATCCTGAATTCTTCGATTTCGGGCACCGCGGGACCGGGTGGAAACGCTGGGAAGGTTGAGAGTCGGAAAAACTCGCTATGTTGACAGGAATCGCAATCGCCCCCTTTCGTGATTGCTTCTGCGGCCTCCGAAATTCAACGCCATAATCCGCATTCGCCTGGCGATCCTGTGAATCGCCTGGAGGAATGCGGGCGGAGAGCCGAAAGCGGATGGAGTTGAGAAGTGCAGACGAATCGAGCCCGGCGAGGCCTGCGGATCCTCCTGCCCGTATTGCTGTTGGCAGGATGCCAGGAAGAGCGGACACCTCGTCCGGACAGCGCGTCTCCCGCTTCGGAACCGGAATCTGACGTCCGGCGAGTCATCGCCTACGGCCCCAGCATCGTGGAGTTCCTTTTTGCCATGGGTCTGCAGGACCGGATCGTCGGGGTGTCGCCCCACTGCGACCACCCTGCCGAGGCACTCCGTTTGCCTGTGGTCGGGACCGCGGTCGAACCGAACGTGGAGAAGATCCTGGCGCTCCGGCCCGACCTGATCGTGGCGCTGGGGAAGGGGTTCAAGCTGGAGCGCATCGCTCGCCGGCAGGGAATCCGGTTCCTGGCCCTGGAATCGACATCGGTCGGGGACGTGCTCCGAGCGCCGGCTCTGTGGGGCGATGCGCTGAGAAATCCCCGGGCCGGCGAGCCCGTGGACACACGCCTCAAGCGACAATTGGAGGAAATCCGGCAA
>JAPOYZ010000643.1 GCA_026706325.1 Candidatus Aminicenantota bacterium | reverse complement strand
GCCAGGTAGCCGGCGTCGGGAACCCGCCGGCATCCTGGCGCGCCGCCGGAGCCTGGGACTCCCCGAATCGGATCGCCGCTGGGAACGCAAGGGGATGGTTCGCCATCCCGGATATCGGGACCTGTTGCTGCACGGTGTCGTGGACGAGCCCGTGGAGGGAACCCGCGAGCACTACGTCTTCTCGCGTGGGATCGATTTCCTGAACGAACCGGCCCGCGGCGACCAACCGTGGTGCCTCTTCCTGAGCACCGCCGGTCCTCACGATCCCTACGTCGTCCCGCGAGATTACCGTCGCCGCTACGACGCCCGTTCCCTGATGCCTCCCCCCAGTTTCCAGGACAAACTGGCCGGCCGTCCCGCCATCTACCGGCGGATGCAGAGCGTGTGGGACCAGATGCGGTGGTCCGATTTCGCCGAGGCCACCGCTTGCTACTACGCCTTCTGTTCCCTCGTCGACGACCAGATCGGGAGGATTCTGAGGGTCTTGGAGGAGACGGGCCAGTCGGAGAATACGCTGGTGCTCTTCCTGTCGGACCACGGTGACTACATGGGAGCCCACCGGCTTATGCTCAAGGGGGTCCCCGCCTTCGAGGAGGCTTATCGTGTGCCCCTGATCCTGAAAGGTCCCGGGGTGAATCTGGGCCGGGAGGTCCCCGAGATCGTCAGTCTGCTGGACGTGGCGCCGACCCTGACGGAGTTGACGTTGGGAGAGGGCTTTTCATGCCACGGGCGCTCGTTGCGTCCGCTGTTGGAGGGGGACGGATCCGGATGGGACTCGGAAGGCTACGCGGAAATGCAGGGCCAGAGGATGGCCTACACGCAACGGGTTCTCTGGAGAGACAACCACAAGTACGTCTTCAACGCCTTCGACGAAGACGAGATCTACGACCTGGAACAGGATCCCCACGAGCTGCGCAACCTGGCCGGAAGCCGCGAGTCCCTGTGCCGGGAGATGGCGGCTCGGATGTGGGAAATCGCCCGAGCCACCGGCGACTACAACCTGTACGAGTCCCAGTACGGTTGCTTCCGCTGGGCGCCCGTGGGACCGGAGTTGGGGACGTAGAAGGGGACGCACTCCGCAACCGGCCGGAAACGGGGATTGAACCTCCAGAAAAAGAGAGAAAGTCCAGGTAGAATTTCGATTGTATCATCAAAGGTCTTCGGTGCAGAAAGGATAGGACAGGAAAGACCAAGGAGTTCGAAAGCGTTCGGAGGAGGGCTATAGCATTTCGTGTCCTGGACTTCCTGGGTGCTGGTCACAGGGTAGAACAGAAGAGGAAGCCCTCAGAAATATCAGATTTGCGATTCGCGAGTACCTGACGGCGGTAAAGAAAATCTCTGAGGGACAACAAACCCGAGAGGTTGAGGTCGCCGTCTAGCGTGCCGAAGATTCCGGGAATCAACCACCTTCGGGCGGTTCGCGCGCTTGAAAAAGCTGGTTTCCAAATTGTGAATCAAGGTAAGCACGTGGTCATGAGCGATGGAAGGCGGCTACTCACTGTTCCTCGCCACAATCCCGTTAATGCCTATACGATGGGTGGCATCGTTCAAGATGCTGGCTTGACGGTGCAGCAGTTCAAGGATCTCCTTTAGACTGGGCTACCAGCTTGTATGATCTGGATTCTTCGCTTCAAATCATTGCTTTGAATGGGCTTGCGTCGAGTTTTGTTCCTTAGAATGTACCCAGGGGCCAGCAGGAAGAGAGGCGCTCCCTACCCCCCCGGAAGCGGGGGTAGGAAAACCCCCGCTCCTGTCGAGCGCCAGGAGGGGACTTTCCCGTCGCGCTGGCCGGAGTCGGCGGTTGGAAACCGCCGTTCCCTACGGCGCACCAAATCGAAACGAATAAAGATTCGCGTCCCGCAGCACGAACCGAAGGCGCACCACCTGCCCCTCCAGCTCGCTCAGATCTTCCCTCTCCCCCCAACTGACGACCCGGTCCAGCTCATCGCCATAGATCTCGTCGCTGTCCTTTAGATTGAAGCCCAGCACCGGACGGGAGAAGTGGTTGAGCACCTCCACCCGGACCGACCCCGTGACCGAGGTGGAGTAGTTGATCCGCAGGCGGCTCCCCTTGAATTTCACCGGCAGCGTCGTGAGCTCTCCTCCCAGATCGGGGGCATGCACGGAGATGAACCCGTCCTGCCGCAGCGTCACCCGCCGGATGTGGGCGTGGGGCGTCCGGTAGTTGTGGGTCATGTACATGGATAGCTCTCCGGGAGCGGTCCGGACCAGGCCCGAACCGAAGGACATGGCGCGCTCGTGCCAGTTGTTCTCGTCGAATCCGGGACGGATCCAGGCCTCGCGAAAGGTCCGCTGCCAGCGGAGTCCGTCGCGGCTGCTCAGCAGGGCGATGTCCGAGAGGCCGGGGAAGGGCCAGCCCTCTCCTCCGCGGTCAAGGACGAAGCGCATGGGGAACATGAGGTAGACGTTTCGCGCCCAGGGATAAGGGATGGCGGCGCTGGTGTAGAACTGTTCCCGGGGTTGGGTCCCGAAGGGGATCTCCACCCACTCGGGGCCGTCCCAGGTGCGGAATTCGGGGGAGGTGAAACGGCGAATGGTCCGGTTGGCCTCTCCGCTGGTTCCCGAGGCGTCCAACTGTTTTTCCGGGGTCGATCCCCACCAGCCGCGCTTGTAGATGACGTACCGGGATTGCCAGGGGTCCCAGAACGCGGCATGCGGACCGTCGTTGACCTGATCCTGGAGCCTTCGGATCAGGGGATCGGGCTGGATCGGTTTCCATCGGATCCCGTCCGCCGAGACCAGTCCGTGGATGTCCCGGGTCTGGACGATGGCCTTGTACCTCTCCTCCTCCGGGACCCCGGGGTTGGGGTCCTTGAAGACGCACATGTTGATCCCCTTGTTACCGGGAGTGGGCCAGACCAGGTTGTTGTCCGTGGAGCCTTGCGACTCCACCAGCCCCAACGAGGGCCGCTCCCAACGAACCCCGTCCCTGCTCTCGGCGTAGGCCGTCTGGGCCACGCCGTCATGGTTGCCCTGGGAG
>JAPOYZ010000640.1 GCA_026706325.1 Candidatus Aminicenantota bacterium | reverse complement strand
AAATAGGGCCTCTCCATATCCTCCAATTGAAGCTTCTCCATTGTCCGACCGAGCTCGTCTCGCAACGCCTTCATCAGGACGCTTTCCTGTGCCAGAAGCGACGGACAGGCCAAAAAGAAAATGAACGCGAGTACTTGGAGGCGGCCAAATTTCAGGGGAACTCTCCTTGGATGGCAGGGGAGATCCACATTTCGATCGGTGCATCTTTTTGTCGAGGTCTTCATTTTCGCTACGCTCCTCGTTGCCGCTCCGGCGGCTATCTCGAGTCCACGGGGGCGGAGAGAATTGGAGTTCGCTCCTGAGATTTCTCTTTCTTTTGCACCTCGATCTGTGAGACCAGAACCGCGGGTGAGATGCCGGCCACAGGCACGCCGCCGGACTCTGCTCCACAGATTCCGTTGAAGGCCTCAAGCCGGTTGTCCGCAGCGGCGATCTTGCTGAAGGTCGTCAGCGGCGTGCCGATCAGGTCGACTCCGCGAACCAGCTCCTCGCGGCCGTCGGGAAAGATCCGGTAGACCATGACCGGCAGGACGTTGAAGGCGTTGGGCATCATTCTTCCCGTGAAAGTGAAACCGCCCTGGACGTCTTCGAAGTAGAGTCCGAACGGTTTGCCGGCCTCCTTGATCGAATCGATCAATCGGGCCTTGAGCTCTTCTTCCGTATGGGATTCCGTCACCTCGACGAACAGATTCGATTGACGCGCGACCGGAGGCAATCCCGCCTGTTTGCGGCCATGGCCGTTCGATTTAGAGAAGCCCTCGACCGGTTTTCGGGACATGAGGAATCGCTTCAGAATCCCGTTTTCGATGACCGGAACTCGACGAGACTTCACTCCCTGATTGTCGTAGCGGTAGGAGCCGACCAGATCTGTCGATTCAATTCGTTTGACCGTCGGATCGAAGATGACCGAAAAGGTCTCGGGCAGAACTCTCTGGTTCACCATTTCCTTGAAGGTCTGGGCGTCGTCTTCTTCCTTGTGCCGGTGTCCTTCCACCCGGTGGCCCAGGATCTCGTGAAAGAACACGGCGCTGGCCCGGCCCGACAGGATGGCGGGCCCGGTATAGGGAGCGACGACGGGGGCCGCTTTGAGCGCTTCGAGGTCGCGGATCATGTCATCCACAGCGCTGAGCACGGCGCTGTCGTCCGGGAGCCCGTCGGGGGTGAAGGAGAAAAACGACTCGTAACGGGGCAGCTCCATCCCATCCTCAGCCTTGGTGATGGCCGAGATCATCAGTCGATAGTAGGTCTGCGAGGTCCGGATCCGGGATCCTTCGCTGTTCACATACCAGCGGGTCTCGGCGTTGGCCGAAAGGGTTGCATCGGCCGAGTAGATTTGACCGGAACCTGAAAGGGCGCCGTGTACCTGCGGAGCTTTTCTTCCCACAATGCCTGATCGATGGTCACGGATGCCGGGTCTTCCAACCACATTTCAGGCGACTCCGCCGAGAAATCTCCCGCTTGATCCTCCTCTTTTACTTTGACCTGGACATTGGCCCTGACCTTGGTCAACTGCTCGCTGGCTTTCTTGTATTTCTTGTCCGTCTCGTACCAAAGGATCTTCCGAAGCGCGTCCAGGTCCTCCAATGGCACCTCAACCCTGGAAAAATCGGGCATGTTGGCAAAGAAGTCGCCGCGGATCGGGTGAGTATTGTCCAGTTCAGGACTACCGACACGGAGATCGATGTCCAGCAGGCGTTGCGTGTTCTCGAAGTTGCCGGCGACGTTTCCGAAGGAGGCTCTCAGCATCGCTCTCCGGTCTTCAGTGACTTCGAAACTGAGGTAGTAGACAGGAGTCGGCTGTTGCGATAAGAGCTTGACCGAGCGCTGAAGCTCTTCCTTCATGGCGTCCAGGACCGGAGTGGCGCCCTGGATCGGCGAGGCGGCCAGGATCATTGCCGCAGCCGCGATGGCTGAAATGACGGGTTGTCTTTTGGGCAGGTTCATCCCACATCCTCCGTGTGCGCGGGAAGCGGACATCCATGACGAAGGTGTCGACTGAGCTGGGAGAGTGGTTTTGGCAAGCTCAAGCTTCTTGATTTGTAGACGGCGCCGATACCATATAGGTTCACTTTTTTCGTTTGGAATCGTTTCCGGACTCGACTGTCAAGGAGAATCCCTTCATGTCCGCTGGACCCGAACGCAGCAACGACCCAATTTACTTCACCGATCTGGACCGGTGCCGGCCCGATTCGTCCCTGAGCCGAGTCGGCAAGCGGTCGTGCTGGCGGCTGATCGACTACGAGGCCGAGGACTTCCGGGGGGTCTTCCTGAGGGCGGGTCCCGAGACGGCGGCGGCGGAAGTTCGCTATCCCCTCGAGGTCCGAGGCTGGCACGACATCTACATCGGGTTGTACAACACGCCGTTCCGCCCTTTTCGGGGACAGCGGGTGTGGACCCGGTTGGACGATGACCCGGCGTTTTCCCTGGTCTTTCTTCCGGCTCCCGCCATGGAGAGCGGACAGGCGATACGGGACGTCTACTGGAAGGCGGCGGACCTGACCAGTCAGGGAATCCGCTTCAAGCAGCTCTGCCGGGAACAGGTCCCGGCGGGCGAGACGGGGCGAAGCACCAGCGAGAACGTCTGGATCGCCTACATCAAGCTGGTGCCCTTGGAGCCGGAGGAGGTCGAAACCTTGCAGGCCGACCGGGAGCGGATCGACCGCAAGCGCCTCGTAGCCACCCAGGACGTGGGGACGGGAATCGTGGTCGACAGCGAGCCCGGCACGGTCCGGGATATTCTGGAGACCTACCGGAACACCGACTTCGGAAGCATCTACTGGGAAGCGGGCGCCGGGGACCTCTGCGCGTATTTCACCCGGCTCGGACGTATGTGCACGACCCGCCATCTGCAGATCGACGACTACTCCCTCTTCGAGTATCGGCGCCTGGTGGAAAACTGGACCGAGTACGTGGAGAAGGGGATCGACCCGTTCCAAATCGCCGTGGATCACGCCCACGCGCTGGGGATGGAGTTTCACGCTTCCTACCGGATCGCCGAGGGAAAGGGTCCGGTT
>JAPOYZ010000491.1 GCA_026706325.1 Candidatus Aminicenantota bacterium | reverse complement strand
CAAGATCCTGTTCGCCGACGACTTCACGTCCGAGAGCCGCGTCCTGCTGCACCGGCGCATCCAGGACCGCGTGCCCAAGATCGCTCCGCCGGGGCTGGATTTCGATCCGGACCCCTACCTGGTGATCCACGAGGGGCGCCTCTTCTGGATTCAGGACGGCTACACCTCTACCAGCCGCTATCCCTATTCGGAGCCGACCCGAGGCGGGTTCAACTACATCCGGAATTCACTGAAGGTGGTGGTCGACGCCTATCTGGGAGATGTGACCTTCTACGTCTCCGATCCGGAGGACCCCCTGATCCAGGTCTACTCCGCCATCTTCCCCTCCACTTTTCGTCCCTTGGGAGAAATGCCGGAAGGCCTGCGGCTGCACCTGCGGTATCCCGAAGTCCTCTTCAATGTCCAGCGGGAGATGTTCCGTACCTATCACATGCGGGACACCGGCGTCTTCTACAACAAGGAGGACGTGTGGGACATCCCCACCGAGATCTACCGGGACCAGGAACAGGTCATGGAGAGCTACTACGTGATCATGAACCTGCCCGGGTCTCAGGAGGAGGAATTCATCCTCCTGGTCCCCTACACCCCCCGCAACAAGAACAACATGATCTCCTGGTTGGCCGCCCGGTCGGACGGGGAACACTACGGGACCCTGGTTCTCTACCAGTTCCCCAAGCAGGAGCTGCGTTACGGTCCGCTGCAGATCGAAGCCCGCATCGACCAGGACCCGACCATTTCCCCCCTGCTGACACTCTGGAGCCAGCAAGGTTCGGAAGTGATTCGCGGCAACCTCCTGGTGATCCCCATTGAGGACACCCTGCTCTACGTCGAGCCGCTCTACCTGCAGGCGGAAAAGAGCATGATCCCGGAGTTGACCCGGATCATCGTGGTGTTCGAGAACCGCGTGGCCCTTGGAGAGACGCTGGACGAAGCTTTGGCAGCCGCCATCTGGCCCGACGAAACGCCTGGAGAATTCCGGGCCGTAACCACGCCGGGGATTTCCGTCGATACCGAGGTTGAACTGGGACGCGGCAGCCCCCTGATGGTCCGGGCTCTGCAGCACTTCAATCAGAGTCAGAAACACCTGCGAGAGGGAAACTGGGCCGCCTACGGAGAGGAGCAGGAGCGTCTGAAACAGGTCCTGGAACAATTGGTCCGGCAGTCCAGGAACTAAAGGAGCGGCGACTGGAGCGGCGACATTCCTGTCGCCGATTAGGGGGGGTAGGGGGACAACAGTCCCCCCTGTACACTTTCCGGCCACTGGGACGGGGGGAGGGCAAGGTCCCCACCTCGTTTGAAGTCGAAAGCTCTCCCGCGTAAAATCACAAATCAGGAGACAAAATCTCATGATTACCCTGACGAACGACGCAGTGAACCAAGTCCAGAAGGTCATCTCGCAACAGGCCCAGGCGTTTTCCGGTGTCCGGGTGGCGGTGGTGGGTGGGGGCTGCTCCGGCTTCCAGTACGCCATGAACCTGGAGCGGCAGGGCCGCGAGGGCGATGACGTCTTGGAGATCGACGGCTTCAAGATCTTCGTGGACCCTCAGAGCATGCTCTACCTGGACGGGACCGAGATCGACTACATCGAGACGACTCAAGCCGCCGGGTTTCAATTCAAGAATCCCAACGTGACCGGCTCCTGCGGCTGCGGCGAGTCGTTTCACGTCTGAACCCGTTTCCGCTCCACGTTTTTTCGATCCGCCGGCCGTATTCTGCAACGGCGGTTCGGCCCTTCCTTGAAGCGCCTCCGTCCTGAACGAGATAATGAGCGGCATGGAGACGACCGACGTATTCCGCAGACCCATGAAGGATCTGCGAATCTCGGTGACGGACCGGTGCAACTACCGTTGCCGGTACTGCATGCCGCTGGACCAGTACGTCTGGATCGAGAAGCGGGAGCTGCTGACCTTCGAAGAGATCGTCCGCCTGGCCCGCCTCTTCGTCGACCTGGGCGTCGGGAGGATCAGAATTACGGGCGGCGAGCCCCTGGTCCGGCGCGACCTGGATCGTCTGCTCGGGGACCTCTCCAAAATCGGAGGCTTGAAGGACCTGAGCCTCACGACCAACGGCTCGTTCCTGGCCCGATCGGCTCCCGCGTTGAAACGGGCAGGCCTTCGCCGGATCAACGTCAGTCTGGACACCTTGGATCCGGACAAGTTCAGGGCCATCACCAAACGGGGACGGCTGGAAGACGTGCTGGAGGGGATCCTGGCGGCCCGGGATACCGGAATGGCTCCCATCAAGATCAACACCGTCGTGATCAGGGGCATCAACGACGATGAGATCATGGACTTGGTGGAGTACTCGCGAGAGCACGGTCTGCAGGCCAGGTTCATCGAATACATGGACGTGGGAAACGCCAACGACTGGAGTCTCGAGAGAACCGTCACCAAACAGGAGATCCTGGACCGGATCCGATCCCGGTATCCCCTGGAGGCCGTGGGACGGGAGGAGAGCCGCGCGCCCGCCGTCAACTACCGCTTCCTGGATGGGGCCGGACAGATCGGAATCATCGGATCGGTGACCGAGCCGTTCTGTTCCACCTGCAGCCGGGTCCGTTTGACAGCCGACGGCCAGATGGTCACCTGCCTGTTCGCCTCCGGGGGCCACGACCTGAAGCGCCTGCTGCGAGGCGGAAGCTCCGACGTGGAGATCCGTTCCTTCCTGGAGCGGGTCTGGTCGGTCCGGGAGGACCGGTTCTCCGATCGCCGTTGGCAACAGATTCGCACCGACGGCTACCATCGGAAAGATCATCGGAAGATCGAGATGATCACCCTCGGTGGGTAAGGGTCCGTGCCGAGTCGTGAAGATTCGGTCAAATTGGTTCGGTTTTCCGGTCCGGTCCGAGAGCGGGCGTTAACAGTCCGTGGTGAAAGTCCCGCGAGCACCGAGACCGTTCCTGCGCCCGCCGGACAAGGCGCGATTCGGCGCGCATACCGGGAGTATGTGCCCGAATCGCAACGCAGTCCGCCGGGATGCAGGGACGGTCGAATGCCGTGACGACTTTTACCACGGGCTGTTA
>JAPOYZ010000533.1 GCA_026706325.1 Candidatus Aminicenantota bacterium | reverse complement strand
CCGGCGGGCGCAGGAACGGTCTCGGTGCTCGCGGGACTTTCACCACGGACTGCTTGGGAACGGACATGAATGCCCGTCGCAGAGCACCTTGCGCCTTCACCGTTCCGACAGGTGGATCGGCTGGGTGAACGCCCCGTTGCCCGCCGAATCCCAGGCGGCAAACCGCACCCACTTCTTGCCCGGAGAATCGAATTCCATCCGGAACGTCTTGCGGCCGAACGAACCGAGGCCGGTTGTCGCCAGCACCTGCCTGCCGGTCGCTTTGCCGTCGCCCCAGACGAGTTCCACGAATTCGAGCGGGAACGTCCATTCGACCTCGGCGACAAACGTCTTGCGGTCCTCGAATCCCTCGACCTCGTGGGACGGGATCAGGACCTCCCCCGTCGAGACGAAGAACTCTCCCCGCCGCATTGCCTCGGTGATGGGGCTCCAGTCCTCGTCGAATGCGGGCAACTCGTTCAACCGCACATAGTTGACGATCAAGTGCGGATAGATTTCGTCCTCGGGATACTTGGTGTACGTATCGCCCTCGGCAATCATGTACTTCGGCCCCGCCCAATTGTTCATGTCGTCGAGGGTTCGGAAGCAGCGTTCCTCGCAGATCCTCGGCGTCGACAGGTCCCCCGGAAGGGACTGGAAGGCTGCCCCCAGATAGCGGTCGCTGAGAAAGTGGGGCGCCTCCCGCACAGTATCGGGATAGAACGTCGAACCCTTGGTGCGCGGGTGCGCCTGCCAAATCAGGCCTTTCTCCGTTTCCAGCAGCGAGAGCATCTCGGCCGCCGAGCCCGTGCGGTAGACCGTCCCGTAGTCCGGGTGGCTTGCCTGGAACGCCTTGTCGGACCCGCGCACCTTGGACCAGTAGACCGGCCTCGGGAACACCAGCGTGTAGTGTCCGCCAAGATGCACGTTCGGCTCCTCGCCGGGCAACAGCAGGAAATCCTTGTCCGAGTGACGCCGGCAGGCCTCGAAGTACTCGCCCAGTTCCCTGAACCGGACTTCGCCTTCGTCCGACGGGTGCCCGTCGCCATGAAAATCGGACATCATGGCGATGTTGATCCCCAGGCCTTTGAATGCCGAAACCCACGGAGGCCTCGCGTCAAGGGACCCCAGGTCAACCAGTTGCTCGGCGAAGTGAGTATGGAAATGGCTCACTGCCACCTGGTGGCCCTCCAGCGGCTTGTACTTGTCGCCGTGGGTGTAGGCCAGCACTTCTTTCAGGGTGGACGCCGCGTCCCGAGGTCCCAGGTAGTAATAGACGGCCATCCGCTGCAGCGTTCCCGGCGGAGCGTTGTAGAGAGCGAAGTTGCCCTCCGCGAAGGCGCGCGATTGACGGACCCGCTTTTCCCAGATTTCCTGGGAAGCGCCCCACGGGCGGAACATTTCTTCCCGCTCGGCCTGGCGCACACCGGCGTCGAAGCGCCCGTTCTCCAACTGCCGGTACCAGACGTAACCGAGATTCATCTCGATCTCACGCGCGAAGAAGAACTTGTGAGAGGGGGGGAAGATCGCCAGCGCACCGCGCTCCTGCTCGAGCAGGAGGACTCGGTTGCGGGCGCGAAGCGGAACGGGGCCCTCGTTGACACCACCGCCGAAGCGATAGTGCTGCCAGTCCCTGGCGATGTCCCGCCAGCGCAGACGCCGGTAGTCATCGCTCTTCAGCCCGCCCAGTCCGGCGCGATAGACGTACGCGACCGATGGCTTGGTTGTCGCCGCCACGGCCTCCTGGCGGACCAGGTTGGATCCCTTGTAAACGGTGAATCGAAGGCTCCCCTGGAACGAGCCCAACCTCAAGCCGTCAAACGAAATCTCGAGCCGCACCCCGTCCCGGCGCACCCGGCACGCTTCGATGTTGTAGTGGATTGCGCTGCGCGTCACCTCCGAGGGATCCCTGGGGAGCCCGGGGTTCACGCCTTCGCGGCCCGGCACATTCAGCGGCGCGTCCCAGAAGACCTTCCATTTCTCCTGCTCCACGACTTCAGGCGTGGCCTCCCGGCCCAGGGCCTGCATGGGCCGCAACTGCTGGTAGGAAATGCGGCGCTTTCCCTCCGCGACATGAAACTGTGGGCGGGCGTCCTGCACGAGCGGTATCCAGTGCCCCTCCCCGGAAAGCGTGGCCAATTGCCGTATGACCGGCTGGGCGCCCGCCAGGCCGAAACTTGCCCGAAGCTGCCCGGCGGAGGTTCCGGCGCCGGATTCGACCGGCGCTTCGGAGCCCGCCCATTCAAAGACCACGTCTCCGTCGACGCTCTCTGCCTTCAGCCCCTCCAGGGGCCGGTAGTCCGTGAAGTCGCATTGGAGAGGTTCTCCCGAGGCCATGGCGCAAGAAAGCAGCAGCAGGCCGGGCAGGGTCTTCATGTTGGATTCCCGTCGTTGTCGGCAGGGATCGAATTCCTTACCCCGCATCCGGAACATTGGCGACCTCCTCTCCCTCCGACAGCCCTTCCTTGACCACGGCGACGACACCGTTGTCCCGCCCCAGCTTGATGGGCCGCTTGACAGGCCCGCCACCCTGTTTCACCCAGACGAAGGACTCGCTATTTTCCGTCTGAATGACCGACAGGGGCAAGGTCAGGACATCCTGGAAGTGGTTGACGACGATCCGGATCCGGGTGGCCATGCCCGGACGCATCCTCTCCTGGTCCACGTTCTCCAGCTCCACCGTGAGGTCCAGGACCTTCATGGGCCGGTCGAAGCTGGCCGGTGAGAAGAGGGTGGCCACCGACGCGACCCTGCCGTTGAAGGTCCGGTCCGGAATCGCGTCGAGGTCGACTCTGACCTCCTGGCCGACCCGGACCTTTCCGGCGTCGATTTCCGCGACCCGGGCGTCCACCACCAGGCTCGACAGGTCGGGGAGGCTCATGATGGTCCTGCCCGCGTACACGTCGCTTCCCACGCGCACCGGCTCGTTGCGCCAGTTCCTCTGGTAGAGGACGGTGCCGGCCCGGGGTGAGACGATTTCCATGGCCTGGATCGGTTTTCGGTGATGAGAGGCTCTCTCCTCATAAAGCCGCCGGCTGTCTTCCAGGAT
>JAPOYZ010000226.1 GCA_026706325.1 Candidatus Aminicenantota bacterium | reverse complement strand
TGTCCAATTACTTCTATCGCAACCGCGACGAATATATCCGCAGCCTTCAGGAATGCCGGAGAATTCAGCCCTTCGACGTCACATCATTCGTGAGTTTCGGCCTTGTAGGCTTTGCCGCCGAGCTCGGGGGAATCAACAACTTCATCAAGACCAAGCTCAATCGGATGGTGTATCGCTCCACGATGCAGAAAGCCACGAACCAGAAAGTGGGAAAACGCCGCCGGGTTCTCAATGACCGGGAGTACGATCTTCTCGATTTCCTCCTCCGAGAGACCGAGCCGGAAGATCCCTTTGCGGAGAAGCCCTCCATACAGATCCCATTTTCTGAACTTCTGGAATCCCCTTACGTCCGGGCTGCCTACCGCAACGTGACGCGGCGCACCTTCTGGCGTGAACTCGAGCGACTTTGGGATATGGGTTTCATCGTCCTCCGGCGCCCCGAGGGATCCGACGGAACGACCATCGAAATCGACTTCGACGCCATCGGCAAATACTAACCTGCACGGAAGCAGGAACCTTGTCGCCCAGACTTTGTCGTACAATGCTCTCGTTCAAAGTCGGCCAAAGATCAGCCGCTTCACCCGTCACTGGCAACCGGAGCAGGCCGCCTTGTACGAAAAGAAAAGCAGATCGACATGAACCGCGTTTTCATATATTGGGACAATTCGAACATCTTCCACGAGGCTCAGCGTTTTGCCGAAGAACGCAAGGAAGGGCCCAATGCTCGCTTCCGTGTGCGCATCCATTTCGACAACATCCTCCGTTTGGCGCATGCCGAACGACCCGTGCAGAGGGCCTTTGCCACAGGTTCCATTCCACCGGAAATGCGCCAATTGTGGAACCGGATGGAAAGCAACGGCGTAGAAGTGCAACTCTTCGACCGCGGCGACCCGGCGCGAAGCGAGCAGGACATGCCCGATCGGTTGCTCCAGTTGAGAATGCTGGAGGATGCACTCGACTACAACGGAGACCCGGGCATCGTGGTGCTCCTGACCGGGGACGGCGCCGGCTATCGTGAGGGCGCGGGCTTCCACAGCGCGCTGGAGCGCATGCATAAACGCGGCTGGCGGGTCGAGATTCTGTCGTGGGGACATTCCTGCAACCAGCGGATGCGCCGGTGGGCTGAAGAAAAGGGCGTTTTCGTCCCGTTGGACGATTTCTACGAGTCGATCACCTTCATGGAACCGTCCAGACCGGGGTTCGAATTTGCGTATGGACGCGAATCAGTCGAGTTGGACCTGTCGCGCCGGCCATTGGCTTAACGGGGTCAGGACGGGATGATCGCTCGCCTTACAGGCCTCCTCGCGGAGAAGTCGGCCGGCCGCGTCATCGTGGACGTTCGCGGGGTCGGATACGAAGTTCACATCCCCTTCTCGACCTACTACGAGCTGGGTTCCGAGTCGGACGCTGTCACCCTCCAAATCTACACTCACGCGAAAGGGGATCAGCTCAGTCTCTATGGATTCTCCACTATCAGAGAGAAGGAGCTTTTCACGCGCCTCATCCAGGTATCGGGCATCGGTCCTCGACTGGGAATCGCCATCCTGTCGGGAATGCCGGTCGACGAGTTTCTGGAGGCTGTCGCGGCCCGGGACCTGGCCCGGCTCTACGCCGTCCCCGGCGTGGGCAAGAAGACGGCGGGACGGATCGTCCTGGAGATGCGCGACCGGTTGCAGGGTTTGGCGCCGTCAGTGGAGACGGCCGGCATTTCGGGGGTTCCGGCACAACTTCGGCAGGACGTCGTCTCCGCCCTGGTCAACTTGGGCTATCCCAAGAAGATCGCGGAGAGGACCGTCACCCAGGTGCTCAAGCAGGAGAGTCCGGATCGCTTCGAGGATCTGCTCAAGAGCACTTTGCGCAAGATCTCCAGGTAACGGACAGACGGGGCCGGACTTGAAGTAGAGCGGCCAAGTGCCGGTGGAAACGGAATCTCAGAGGAACGGACGGGTGCAGGACCGGATCATGAATCCGCGGCATCAGGAGGAAGAGGTCCTCTACGAGACCGACCTTCGTCCTCGCCGGCTGCGCGACTTTGTCGGTCAGAACCAGGTGAAGGAAGGGCTCTCCGTCGGCATCGAAGCCGCCCGCCGCCGCGGGGAGGCTCTGGACCACATTCTGATCTTCGGCCCCCCCGGGCTGGGAAAGACGACTCTGGCCCACGTCATCACCCATGAGCTCGAGGTCAACTTTCGCTCCACCTCCGGCCCCGCCATCGAGAAGCGAGGCGATCTGGCCGCCATTCTCACCAACCTGGAGGACAAGGACGTTCTCTTCATCGACGAGATCCACCGGCTCCACCCCGCCATCGAGGAGATTCTCTACCCGGCCATGGAAGACTTCCAGATCGACATCATCATCGGCGAAGGCCCGGGCGCCCGCTCCATCAAGATCGACATACCCCGGTTCACGCTGGTGGGGGCTACGACCCGCACCGGACTGATCACCTCCCCGCTCCGGGGAAGGTTCGGAATCATACAGCGACTCGATTTCTATGACGTCGAGAGCCTGGTCTCCATCATTCGCCGTTCCGCGGGAATTCTGGGCGTGGAGATCGACCTGGAGGGAGCGGCCGAGGTGGCGCGAAGGAGCCGGGGCACGCCACGGATCGCCAACCGCCTGCTCAAGCGGGTCCGCGACTACGCCCAGGTTCGGGCCAACGGAAAGATTTCCCGGGACATCGCCTGCCGGGGTCTGGAACTCATGAACGTGGACCGGTTCGGATTCGACGAGATCGACCGCAAGCTCATGGACACCATCATCGAACGATTCGACGGCGGCCCCGTCGGCCTGAGCACTCTCTCCGCCGCCATCAGCGAGGAGAAGGGCGCCATCGAGGACATCTACGAGCCCTACCTGATCCAGATCGGCTTCATTGCCCGCACTCCCCGGGGCCGCGTGGCCACTCCCCTGGCCTATTCCCACCTGGGCCTCGAAGCGGCGGCTTCCCAGAAAAGCCTGTTCCGCTGACACCGCCGGGACTCAGCGACTTTCGCGGCGGGCTGGTATCAGTCCGTGGTGAAAGTCTCGCGAGCACCGAGACCGTTCCTGCGCCCGCCGGACA
>JAPOYZ010000476.1 GCA_026706325.1 Candidatus Aminicenantota bacterium | reverse complement strand
GGGATTTCCAGCTCGGCGTTCGGACCATCAAGGTCGCCACCTCCACCGACTTCAGGAACTGGACGCCGGGTCAATTTGGCGAATTCGGGGACGCCCCGGCCGAGCATCTCTACACGAATGCGACGCAGCCTTATTTCCGCGCGCCCCACATCTATTTCGCCTTTCCCCGACGATTCCATCCCTGGAAGACGCGGGTTCCCTTCGATCAGGCAAATTCCGGCGGTTGCTCCGACGCCATCTTCATGTCCAGCCGCGACGCGGTTCACTGGAACCGTCAACTGGACGCCTTCATCCGGCCGGGAACGGAAATACGGAACTGGTCGCATCGCTCCAACACCCCCGCCTGGGGTTTGCTGGCCACGGCGCCGGACGAGATCTCCCTGTTCGTCCAACGGCACTACACGTTCCCCACCAACTACCTGGAACGGATGGTGATCCGGACCGACGGATTCATGTCGGTGCATGCCGGAGTGTCGGGAGGCGAGCTGATCACCCGGCCTTTGACCTTCACCGGCGAGAACCTCGTGTTGAACTTCGCGACCTCGGCGGCGGGGAGCATTCGGCTGGAGATCCAGGACGCCGGGGGACAGCCGTTGGCCGGATTTGCCCTGGAGGAGTCGCCGCTGATCTGGGGGGACGAGATCGAGCACACGGTTCGCTGGAAACGTAGTCACTCCCGGGCGGACACGTCCAGGCCCCTGGCGCGATTCTCGGGGAAGCCGGTGCGCTTGCGTTTCGTGATGAAGGACGCGGACCTCTACTCGCTACGGTTCCGCTGACCGGCCGGAATCAGCATTTCGGCGCTGTTGTGAACAGGCGCCGGACTTCCGTGCCATCCAGAGGGACGTAGGGTTTCGAACGGCATTCCCGCCATGCGAAAGACCATCCCCTTGATACCTTTCCCTCGTGCCATCTCGGAGGCATCCAGGATCTTCTGATTTGACATTCTTCGGGCCAGGTAGCGGCGGCGACAGGCCTCCGACCCACTCTCCACGCCGAACCATATCGATCGACAACCCGCGCTTCTTCCCCACCCCGGCCGATCTGCGCGCCTGGTTCGTGGAGCACCACGACACCGCCGCCGAGCTGTGGGTCGGCTACTACAAGAAGGCCACCGGACTGGCCAGCATCACCTGGCCCGAGTCGGTGGACGAAGCGCTCTGCTTCGGCTGGATCGATGGAATCAGGAAGTCCGTCGACGATGAGAGCTACAAGATACGTTTCACCCCGCGCAGGAAGAGCAGCCGCTGGAGCGCCCGCAACCTCGGCCGCATGAAGTACCTGATCGAGGCGGGGCTGGTCACCGAAGCGGGGTTGGCCGCCTACCGGGCCCGCGACCCCGGAAACGAAAAGCGGGCGGCGCACGAACAGGGCGAAGTCAGCCTGCCACCCGCGTATGAGCGGCAGCTCAGGGCCGTGCCCGCTGCGTGGAAGTACTGGGACGAGGAACGGCCCTGGTACCGCAGGCAGGTGACCTGGTGGGTGGTGAGCGCGAAACGCGAGGAGACCCGCCTGCGCCGCTTGGCGGTTCTGATCGAATCCTGCGCCAGGGGCGACGTGGTCCCGCCGATGCGCGCGGCGGCACGGAGGAGGGAATAGCCGACTCTTGCCCGTGCGGATCTGGTCCACGGGTTCTCGGGGGGCGGGCGCTTTCCGGGGCCGGTGCGGGTCGCTTGGAGTCCCCCATCCCCCCGCCAGCCAACGCTCCGACGCCACCGCCCTCCGTCGCTCGCACGGGCGCTGGTTGAACCAGGAGGCGAACAGGGATTTCGGCTGGCCGCTCAACCACTCCCGATGGAGGTCAAGGGCTTCGTCCAGAGCTTCGAAAGGCTTGTAGACGACTCTCAGCCGGAAGCTGTAACGGCGTCCCTCCTCTGGGTTCGGAACCACCGCCTGGTAGTCCCATGCGGGACCGCCGACACCACCGCCGCCGGCGTTGAAGGCGGGGCGGATCTCCAACTCGTCTGAAGGGCGGAACAGGTAGGCCAGCAACATGCCGTGGACCTTGCCGGCCATCAGGGGCTCCACGTAGCGGACCGAGCCGAAACTGTAGAACACCGGGGGACAGCCGTTGGCCGGATTCGCCCTGGAGGAGTCTCCGCTGATCTGGGGGGACGAGATCGAGCACACGGTGCGTTGGAAACGAAGTCACGCCCGGGCCGGCACGTCCAAGCCCCTGGCGCGAATCTCGGGTCAGCCGGTGCGCTTGCGTTTCGTGATGAAGGACGCGAACCTCTACTCGCTAGGGTTCCGTTGACCGGCCGGAGGTCGACGACAATCGCTTTTTCAGATCTTATTACTCTCCTGTTATCAATGACTTGAAGCGATTCCACCTGATTTCTCCGGCACCTCCCAGACCATAACGCTTGACGACCTTAACGCGCCGAGTTACTATCCTTCCTTGATCAAGAGCTTCCACTGCAAGGACACTGAAAAGCTCTTCGACAGACGACTCCAACGGAAGTTTCCGACGGTTTTAAAGAAAGCTGCACTCAGGAAGCTGGAAATGCTGGATGCAGCCGAGTCGCTCGGGGATCTCAAGGCGATACCCTCCAGCAGGCTGGAGGCGCTCTCGGGCAACCGTAAAGGACAATATAGCGTCTGGATCAATCGACAATGGCGGATCTGTTTTCGCTGGGAGACCGGCGACGCGTTTGACGTGGAACTGGTGGACTATCACTAGCAGGAGGCTGGAAAGGGACTGATCAATGGATCAGAGAGACAAAACCTTGAAACCGATCCATCCCGGAGAAATCCTGCGGGAGGAGTTCATGAAGCCGTTGAGCCTGACCCAGTACCGGCTGGCAAAGGACATCTCGGTGCCGCCTCGCCGGATCAACGAGATCTTTCACGAGAAACGCGCCATCACGGCAGACACGGCGCTCCGGCTAGGCAGGTACTTCGGAAACTCCGCTCGATTCTGGATGAATTTGCAGTCTCGCTACGAGCTTGAATCAGCGAAGGCTGTTCTCAGGAATCGACTCGACAAGGAAGTGACTCCCCACGGTAGCAAGGCCGCTTAGTCCGCATTTCTGCATTGATCGCGCAGGATTTTCGCGTTCAG
>JAPOYZ010000177.1 GCA_026706325.1 Candidatus Aminicenantota bacterium | reverse complement strand
TGCCCGCAGATCCGGTTCCCGGGCCGATGTCGAAAGTGCCGGCTCCAATAGGGATTCGGGACTCCGGGCGAGGGAGTGGATGGGGGTCAGCGAGGTCGTCAATTCATGTCCCAAAACCCGGATCAGCCGACGCCAGGCCTGCCGCTCCTCCTCTCGGAGCGTCTGGTTCAAATCCGTCAGGACCACCAGGTGATGGGGCCGACCCTCCTCGCGAAACACGATCCGGTGCATTCCCCAGCGGCCGCTCCCTCCGGGCAATTGGATTTGCAGCGTCTGGATCGGCTCTCCTTTCAAACAGTCCTTCAGATCCAGCTCTTCCGCCGACTTGTCCAACGCTTCCTCTCCCGGAATTCTCAGGAGCCTCTGCCCGGCCCGGTTGATGAGGCGCAGGCGCCATCCGTCGTCGAACGCGAAAACCGCAACGTCGATCTCCTTCATCACCTTCTGCAGCAGGGCGGCCGCCTCGACCGCTCCCAGTCGTTGCCGGCGCAGGACCTCGCCCAGAACGTTCAACTCCGCGGCGAACTCGCCCAGCCCCTTGTCCGTTCCGCCCCGGGCCCGGATGGAGAAGTCCCCTTCACGAATCGCCGAAACCACGTTGGCCAACGTCTGAAACTGAAACGTCAACTTCCGGTACAGTAGAATCAGCCCGCCCGACAGGGCTCCCAAGGCCATCAGCGAGAGGCCATAACGCATCTGGGGCTCGTGATCGCCGGTCCAGAGGAGGATCAGCAGCGCGGCGCTGGCGGGGAAGGCGGCGGCAAGAGAGATCAGGACGATCCGCGCCTGGAAGCCGAGCTTGCTCATAGCCCGAGTTTTTCCATGCGCCGGTACAGGGCGGTCCGACTCAGCCCCAGCATTCGAGCCGCATGGCTTACGTTACCGTCGGCGCGGGCCAACGCCTTGCCGATCAGGACGCCTTCGGCTTCCTCCAAGGTCATCATCTCCAGCGGATTCGAATTCGTCGAGTCCGCCGGGAGGCTCAGATCCTCTACCGAAATGGAGGCCTCCCGGGCAAGCAGGACGGAGCGCTCCACGACATGGCTGAGTTCCCGCACGTTTCCCGGCCACGAGTAGTGGCCCAGGGCAGCCAGTGCCGGTTCGCTGAATCCGTCCAGCTTTCTCCGGTATTTCTGGTTGTACCGGCCCAAAAAGTGGTTGGCCAACAGAAGGATGTCCTCACCCCGATCCCGAAGCGGCGGCAGGTGGATCTCCACCGTGTTGAGACGAAACAGGAGGTCCTCCCGAAACCGGCCGCGGTCCACCTCCCGCTTCAGGTCGGCATTGGTGGCCGACAGCACCCGCACGTCGACGTGCTTGGTGCGGGATGAGCCGACACGCTGCATCTCTCCGCTCTCCAAGACTCGGAGGAGGTTGGCCTGTTGGCTCACGGGAATGCTGGTGACCTCGTCCAAAAGCAGCGTTCCTCCGTCAGCCAGTTCGAAGCGTCCGATCCGGTCCGTGCGGGCGTCGGTGAAGGCGCCCTTGACGTGGCCGAACATCTCGCTGACGAAGACACCTTCAGAGAGGCCTCCCAGATTGACGGCTACAAGAGGCATTGAGGCGCGAGCGGAGACCGAATGCAGAGTTCGGGCCACCACTTCCTTGCCGGTGCCGTGGTCGCCGGTGATCAGTACGTGGGCGTCGGAAGGTCCTACCCGGGCGATCAGATCAAGGACGGGCCGCATGACCGGCGACTGCGTGATCAGACGAACGTGTTGCCGAGAGCGGAGGACCCGGTTCTCCTCCTCCAGACGGCGGCCATGCCGTAGCGCCCGCCGAAGCTCGATCTGGCTCTTCAAGACCGTGAGGAGGCGCTCGTTCTCCCAGGGTTTCTGAATGAAGTCCCGAGCGCCGCGCCGCATGGCCTCCACGGCCAGGTCGATCGTGCCCCATGCGGTCATGACGACCACCCGCAGGGAACCGTCCAGGGCTTGCAGTTGGGTCAGCAGGTCCAGTCCCTCCTGGCCCGAGGTGGTGTCCCGGGCATAGTTCATGTCCATCAGCACGACGTCGAGGTCGAGACGCCGCGCACACTCCAGGATCCGCTCGGGAGTGTCGGCGGTGGTGATTTCGTAGCCCTCGTTCTTCAGCAGGAGGCGGAGGGAATGGAGCACGTCGGCCTGATCATCGGCGATCAGGACACTGGGTCTCTTGGAACGGGTATTTGTCATCTTTTTCGTTGATCAAGGCGGCACACAGTCATTCACGGCGTAGCGCCTGCATCGGTTCCAGCTTGGTGATTCTATAGGCTGGAACTCCGGACGCCAGCAGGGATACAGCCAAAACCACCAGTGTGGCGATCAAATACGTCATCGGACCGAATGAGTCCAAATCGGACAGGAAGTAACTCATCAGTTGACTCAAGCCCAATGCCAAACTCAACCCAATGCATAGACCAATGGTCACCAGCACCAGGGATTGTTTGAGGATCAGCCAAACCGCGTGGTTCCGTGTTGCTCCCATTGCCAACCGAACTGCGATCTCACGGGTTCGTTGTATGACCGATTGGGAGAGGACACCGTAGAGTCCAACCGAAACCAAGATTAAGGCCAACACGCCAAAGGAGCCCAACAGGAAATTCACGCGTAGCCACAGGGCGACGCTCTCCGCGATCGTGGCCGCCAAGGAAGGCGGTCCGTAGGTCGGCAGATCGGGGTCCAACTCGCGGACGGCTTGGCGCATCGAGGCAACCGTGGCGGAAGTCTGCTGTTGTCGTGATCGAGCCAAGGCGGTGAAGGTTCCCTGATATCGCTGGAGTAAGGAAAAGTACACGTGGGGATTCTGGCGGCCTCCCAGCCGGCGATGCCGAATCTCGCCGGCGACTCCGACGACTTCCCAGCGTCCTGAGTCGGAAGAGATCTGCCGACCAATGGGATCGGCGTTGGGCCAGAATCGTTCGGCCACCGGCTGACTGATGATGGCGACCTGCCGAGAGTCCTGATCGTCTGTCCAACGAAAGTCGCGACCCCGGATCAGGGGAATACGGACCGTGTCGAAGTATCCGGGGCCGACGGAATTGGATTCGATTTGAATCCGTTCCTCATTGTTCTTGCGGATGGAAG
>JAPOYZ010000624.1 GCA_026706325.1 Candidatus Aminicenantota bacterium | reverse complement strand
AGAGTACGATCGCAGATGCAGCTAACAACGGCCTATAATACGACATAAGACTCCTCCTGGGGTTTGATTTCGCAACTCGGTGCGCCGGCGTGCGCACCGAGCTACCGCATTGAGCGTACTATTTGGTTGGCTCAGTAGCTTCCGTCGATTGGTCACACGCTCTGAGCGAAAAAGGGCGATGTTCCGCGCCTTTGTCCATCTCGCTTGTATGCTTATCACCTTAAGGCAGTTTTGAAACCAGCTTTAGTTGGTAGCCTCCGCTAGTTCGTCGAAACGTTCTGCTTCCATCGAATAACTCCAACAGTTCCTCTCGGGAATACTCGGTCAACGACCAGGATACCGATGCGTCTTGTAGGACGGCCCTAACATTTATCTCAACGTCCCCACGAGGCCGAATCCGGCAGGCCGTGGCTGGTCAGCACCTCCAGCCCCGGTTCCGGCAGCGTACCGGCCGCCAGCCGTTTCCCGGCCGGCCCTTTGCCGGTCACCTCCGGCCAGTCCCGCAGGACGCCTCGGACACTTCCCGTGGTGCGGTCCAGCAGGAGCGCGGCGGAGGGGTCTTCCTCGCCGTCTAGGATCGAGACGCCCTCAGGGCCCGAGAACACGATGCGCTCCAGCCGGTCGGGCCAATCCGTCCCCACCGGCAGAATGAAGGCGAAGCTGCCGCCCCTGCCGCCGCACCCGTACTCAGGCATGCCGAAGGGCTGGGTGAATATCTCGTCTCCCTCTTCATCCTCCCCCGTGAGCTGGTACGGACCGTCCAGCCGCGGTGGCAAAGGCGGAGCCCTGACCACGAAGGCGGGTTCGAGGAAGAGCTCGCCGCTCTCGTTCAAACCGCCCCACAGCAACAGGCCGCGCGACGGGGAGGAGTATTTCGCCGCCGTGCGCGGACTCGCGGACCGGGAGCGATGGCCCATGGCCTTGGCAAAGGAATATTCGCTGATCCATTGGGGGTCGCAGTACGTCATAATGTCCGACGTACCGGGACTCACCAGTGTTTTGCTTAGGAAGTCGTATCCCCACACGCCGATGGAGCCGTCTTCATACGGGTATTCCGGATCGAGATCTCCTGTGCCGCACCCCGGGGCGTGATCGAGACTCAGGTTGTGCCCGAGTTCGTGGGCAATGGTGTTTGCCTCGAGGATGGACTGGCTTACGTATCCGGGTGCTTGGGCTTGTCCTTTCAGACCGCTCCTGCCTTCGCTTCTGAAGATGGCCATGTAGTAGCCCGACGCGCCCTCCATGGCGTAGATCAACTCGGTCTCGGGTCCCAATACGGCATTGGCGTCCGACGTGGGATCCACCGAAGTCCATACGGGCTCGTGTACGGTCAGACTGAAATCGCCCACCGGCAGGATATCGCGGGTCAAGCGGAACAGGTCGGATTCCGAGGTCAGTCCCTCTGTCCGCGTCAATACGGTACTGTCTGGCTGCTCGTTCCAAAGGAACGGTACCAGCGTCAGATCGAAGGGCGGCAGTGACCTCACGTTCACAGCCGTCCGCCCCGTCGGGGGCAGGCGGGCACCAACGCCCAAGGCCGCGTCCAAGGTCTGGTCCGGATCGATCTCGACCACCATCTCCAACCCCGGCATCACCACCGAGGCGGGCACTACCGCGTTGGCCGAACTCGAAAGATCCCCCTGATTGACCTGCCAGGGAATGCTCGTGGCTCGGCCCTCCATCTCCGCCCTATGCACCTCGGCACCATCCCGGTAGAAGGTCGCCCGCACGGGAGGCATGGTGGCATTGACGTCCTGTCCCGCAGTGACGAACACCCGCAGCAGGGCCGGCTCGCCGGCCACCAAGGGTACGGGATATTCGAGGGATTGCGTCGCCTGCGTCAGATAGGCCGTCGACGCGTCGACCCGGGCGCAGTTGGGGATGCGGCTGGCCGCGATCCCGAACAGCCAGGACTGGAAGTCGGCGTCCTGCGGAGGACACAGGAACGTCTCCTGCAGCGACAGATTTTCGAGGGTCAGACGCGTGAGGCCGTGGGGCAAGGTGCCGGACAGGGCACCGTTGTACGCGAGGTTCAGCGATCGCAGATTACCGAGATCGCCCAGTTCCGGCGGAATCTTGCCCGTGAGCTGGTTGGACGAAAGGTTCAACTCTGAGAGGTTGGTCAGCCGCCCCAGTTCCGGGGGGATCTCACCCGTCAACTGGTTCGCGGAGAGATTCAGACCCAAGAGATTCCTGAGTCGTCCCAGTTCCGGGGGAATCTCACCCGTCAACTGGTTCGCGGAGAGATTCAGACCTGGAACGAGGACGTCCCAGAGTTTACCTGAGAGATTGGTCAACTGGCCCAGTTCGGGGGGGATCTCACCCGTCAACTGGTTGGACTGAAGTTGTAGCGTTTCGAGATTCTGGAGCCGCCCCAGCTCGGGGGGGATCTCACCCGTCAACTGGTTCGTGGAAAGGTCCAGATCCAAGAGATTCCTGAGTTGTCCCAGTTCCGGAAGGATCTCGCCGGTCAATTGGTTAACGGCTAGGTACAGAACTGAGAGCTTGACGAGTTGTCCCAGTTCCGGAGGGATCTCACCTGTCAATTGGTTCCAGCCGAGACCCAGCTCTTGGAGATTGGTGAGTCGCCCCAGTTCGGAGGGGATCTCACCCGTCAATTGGTTGCCGCCAAGGGACAGCCTTTCGAGATTCCTGAGTTGCCCCAGTTCGGAGGGGATCTCACCTGTCAGAGGGTTGTTACCAAGCCCCAAGCCGGTGAGATTGGCGAGTTGCCCCAGTTCGGAAGGAATCTCGCCCGTCAACTGGTTTTGGCTAAGTTCCAGGCTGGTGAGATTAGTCAGCCGTGACAGTTCGGAAGGAATCTCGCCCGTCAACTGGTTCGCCAAAAGGTTCAACGTTGAGAGCTTGGCGAGTTGCCCCAGTTCGGGGGGGATCTCGCCCGTTAATTGATTGACGGCAAGGGCCAGGTCTCGGAGCTTGGTGAGTTGTCCCAGTTCGGGGGGGATCTCGCCCGTCAATTGGTTTCGGTCGAGGTTCAGATATGAGAGATTGGTGAGTCGTCCCAGGACCGTGGGCAGGGGTCCCCGCAGGTTGTTTTCCCACAGGTTCAGCCA
>JAPOYZ010000295.1 GCA_026706325.1 Candidatus Aminicenantota bacterium | reverse complement strand
CGACCAGCAGAAGCCCCGCGAAAAGGCCGAAGACCGCCTGCCTGTAGGAGACGATCTCGCCGCTGTCGTCGATCCCGCCGCCCCCGTGGAGGGCCTTGGCGAGAACAGCCTTCAGGTGCCCCCGGGCAACCCACAGGCCGACCAGGACGAAGACGATCATCGATCCCATTCCCTGGTGGGCGAGGTAGGGATCTATCGAGTAGAAATCGATGCGCTGGGTGCTCTGCAGCCCGACGGTATTGAAAACGGCGCGCTGGAGGGTGGTGAAGAGGTAGAAGATCCAGATGGAGGCGGTGATGTCGAGGTTGACGAAGTAGAAGAACCCGGTCCAGGGCGGGCTGAACCAGAAATGAAGGCTGGTATTCCCGAACAACGGCAGGCTGACGTGCCTTGAGAGCTGGGGAAAGGACGGGTAGTAGGAATGCAGTCCGTTGACGCTGATCAGGATGAAGGAGACCGCAAACCCCGCCCACATCACCTTGTTGGTGAAGAACGACCTGCCGATGATCCCGCCCCGTTCCTTCTCGATCATTTCCATCGGCACCTGAACCAGTGGGTAAACCAGTTTTTCCCGGTCGGCCCACTGCCGACGGAGGATGACCATGCTGCAGATCATGGCGAAGGCGAGCGCCAGGAAGAAGCCGTACCACAGACTGAGGGGCCCCGCCCACGCTTTCCACGGTATCGCTCCCCCTTCGGGAAGCCCTTCGTAGAAGTAGCGGGCGACGTTCTCCCCCTGCGGGATCATCCATTGCGGGATGTACTGGTTGTAGAGGAAATCCCAGTTGTTTTCCTGGGTGGCGTAGTAGGTGGAACCGAGGAGGCAGGGGATCATGAACTGGGTGAAGCCCATCCCGGGAATGCAGCAGGCCACGACCAGCATGAAGTAGATTGTGATCAGCTCCGACCGCGCCAGGGCGAAGGCGCGGTGGGCGAGCCCGGTCAGGCCGGCGGCGATCACCGCGAAGAAGAAGAAGAAGAGGGCTGCCGGGGTGCTGAAGTTGAGGGTCAGGTAGGAGCCGCGGATGATGTTGGTCGCATAGGCGTCGAAGACGTTGAGCAGGCATGCCAGCACCGCCCCGATCAGGATGCCGCGCACCGGGATTCCCTCGAGGTCGGCCGGGCCTGGCCCTCCCCTCGAAACCCGGGGCCGATGAGTGGGGGGAATCTGTTTCACCTTTTCACCAACCGGGGATCGACGGGAAGAAAGGCGGAAAAGGGGATGGAAGGGGGGCGGCCGCGGCCGGAACCGTTACTTTCGGGTCCGGACCAGCCGCGCCCCGATGGCGCTGAAGCGCAGGGACGGGTCGTGGCTGAAGCGCTTTGCCGAGCGCACGTTGCGGGCGTGGTTGACGAAACCGCCGCCGCGCATGACCCTCGCGGTGCCGGAAGGGGGACCGGCCGGGTCGACCTGGCGCGCCATCGGGTTGTAGGGGGAGTACCGGTCCTGGACCCACTCCCAGACGTTTCCGTAGATGTCGTGAAGCCCCCACGGGTTGGGCAGCTTCTCCCCCACCGGCTGGGCGTACCCCAGGCCCGCCCTGGGGCCGTTCTCGATGAACCACGCATAGTCGCCGAGGCGGTTTTCGTACTCTCCAAAGAAGCGCCTCCCGGAGGTCCCCGCCCGGCAGGCGTACTCCCACTCCGCCTCGGTCGGCAGGCGGTAGAGCTGCTCTCCGGCCGCGTCGTTGACCCGTCGCAGGAACTCCTGCACCGAGGTCCAGGAGATGTAGGAGGCCGGGTGGTCGGGGTGGCGTTCGACATGCTTCTTGCCGGTCCACGGCGCCGTACCCATGATCGCGACCCACTGCGACTGGGTGATCTCGTATTTTCCCAGGAAGAAACCCCGGCTGATGACAACTTCGTGCGCAGGGTCCTCGTCCTTGCCGCGTTCGGGGTCCGAGACCGGAGAACCCATCAGGAAGCTGCCGGGAGGAATCCACACGAACTCCATCATCGTCCCGCCGTGGAGATCGACGGTGATGCTTTCCGCGGATTCTTCTGCGCCTGTCCTTGCGGCGAAGCAGAGCCCGATCAGGGAGAGCGTCAGAACGCGTGCCATGAAGGTCAGGCCAGACACCGATAGTCCGGGCGGCAGCAGGCAGGGTCCACCTGTCGGGGAAAACGCCATCCCGCCGGGGAAGCCGGGAAAAGCGGGGTGCCGTTGGGGTTTTCGCCGGGAAAAGCGGTGCTTCCCGACAGGGGTCTTTCTGGTTCTGTCATGGTTTCTTCCCAACGCGGCTGGTAGCGACTTCACGGACCAGACGAAAGCCGCCGGGGTCGAATTCTTCCATGTCTCGGGCGGGGAGGTGAAGAATCACATCATCGAGACCATGGGTGGCGGGGCCGCCTTCTTCGACTACGACAACGACGGCGCCCTCGATCTCTACGCCGTCAACGGATCCACCGTCGACACCTACCTGCAGAAATCAGGTCCGGGCAACGTCCTTTACCGCAACAAGGGGACGGGATCGTTTGCGGACGTCACCGGTTCGACTGGTACAGGAGACCGGGGCTGGGGCATGGGCTGCACCGTGGGCGACATAGACGGAGACGGTTACGGGGACCTGTACGTGACCAATTACGGCCCCAACATCCTCTACCACAACCTCGCCGGCGGGTCGTTCGAGGATATCACCGCAAGAGCCGGCTTGGCGGGAAACGACTACAGCGCCAGCGCCGCCTTCTTCGACTGCGACAACGACGGAGACCTCGACCTCTACGCCACCACCTATCTCGTCTACGATCCCGGAAAGCCTCCAGGCAGGACATGCACCTACGGGGGGTTCGAGATCTACTGCGGTCCCCAGGGCCTGCCGCGCGGCGGCGACGTGCTCTACCGCAACGAGGGAGGCAACCGCTTTACCGACGTGACCCGGGCTTCCGGCATTTCGTGGGCAAACCGCTATTACGGGCTCGGTGTGCTCCCTGCGGATCTCGACAGGGACGGGGACACCGATCTGTTCGTGGCCAACGACAAGACCCCCAACCTCGTTTTCCGCAACGACGGGGGCGGCACCTTCAGCGAAACCGGGCTCAAGGCCGGGGTCGCCTACAACGCCCAGGGAAAGGAAGAG
>JAPOYZ010000317.1 GCA_026706325.1 Candidatus Aminicenantota bacterium | reverse complement strand
GCTTGCCGCTTCGCGGCTCGCGCCTGATGCCGGCCAGAAGGCCGGCGCACCGACTGCCGGGGAAGGTCCACGTGCCCCGTGTCGTTTTCCCGGCCGAAGTCAAAGTTCGGGTCCTTCATCTGCAACGGGGTGTCGAGGTGCGTGTCCAGCACCAGGGATGAAAAATGCAGCCGGCGCGCCCTGGCGTCGCCGTCGCCGCCGACACCCACGGCCAGCCAGGCGCTGGCTGCCGCCATGACCGCGAGCGCCAGCAAGAGATTCCATTGCTTCATGTTCGCTCCTGGTTTTTCGTTCCGCCCGAGAGTATACACGCGGGAAACGAACCGGGACCCCGTATGGGCAACCCGCCTGGCGGCCCCCGACTCGCTACACGGTCGAACCCGAGGAATCCTCCCACCGCGGACAGACCCGGCCCCCGGGCAGAGTGCATGCGGGGCGGGGCGGGTCCGGCGTCATCCCGAAGCGGCCCAGGAGGCGGGCCAGTTCACAGAGCGGAAGGCCGACGATGTTGAAGTAGCATCCGGAAAAGGACTCCACCAACCCGGCTCCGGCCGTCTGAATCCCGTAGGCGCCCGCCTTGTCCAGCGAATCGCCTGTGTCCAGATAGCTGTTCAGGACAGATTGGCCGAATCGGTGCATGCGCACTCGGGAAGTGACCACCACCGACTCTTCCCTTCCCGTTGGAGCCTCCAGCACCGCGGCGGCCGTCATCACGTCGTGGGTCCGGCCCCGGAGCGCCAAGAGCATCTGCCGGGCCTCATCGCGATCGGACGGCTTGCCCAGGACCCTGTCATCCAGGCACACCAGAGTGTCACATCCGATGACGACGCCCCGGCGCACGCCGGAAGCAACACTTCGCGCCTTCATCCGCGCCAGCTTGACAGCCAGCGCCGTTGGTTCGGGAGCCTCGATTCGATCCTCGTCGAGACCGCTCTCGCAAAAGACACAGGGAAACCCCAGCCGGGCGATCAACTCCCGGCGCCGGGGAGAAGCCGAGGCCAGGATCAGAGTCGGCTCACCCGACATGACTCCACCGTCCGTGGATCGTGGTGAGCGACCTGGTGATCCCCTCCGCGTGAGTTGACCGGAACGGCGCTCCCCCGGCCCGCATTCCTCACCGGGCGGTCTGACCCCGCCGCAACGCGCGCTGCAGAGTCCTGGGCTCGTCCGGGTAGAGAGAGGCCACGTATTTTTCGTAACCGTTGAACAAAGGGGTGGGGAACTGGTCGCCGCTGTCGAGCCAGTACGACCGGTTCTGCGGCCACCGGGGATGGGGAATGAAAGGGTTGACGTTGGACAGAAAGCCGTATTCATGCTCCTGGATCTGCCAGAAGATCTTGGGCTGCTTCTTGACCAATTCGATCTTCACGATGGACTTGGGACTCTTGTAGCCGTATTTCCAGGGGACGACGAGCCTCACCGGGGCGCCGTGCTGCTTCAGGAGCGGCTCTCCGTACACGCCGGTCGCCAGCAGCGTCAGCTCGTTCATGGCCTCGTCCATGCGCAGGGCCTCATGGTACGGCCACGGATAGAGGCGGGCCTGCCGGACTCCAGGCATCTGACTGGGCTTCAAGGCGCTCAGAAACCGGACGAAGCGGGCGGAGGCCTTGGGTTTCACGCGGTCCAGGAGCTTGCTCAGGGGAAATCCGCTCCAGGGGACATTCATGGCCCAGCGTTCCACGCAGCGGAAGTGATAGACCCTCTCCTCGTGCTCGAACCCGAAGAGGTCGTCCAGATCCAGAGTCTGAGGCTCGTGGCATTCGCCGCTGACCACGACCTTCCACGGGTCCACCTTGAAGTCCTCGATATGCTCCCAAACCGGCCCGCCGCGTCCCGGAAGGAACTCGTAAAAATTGTTGTGCACGGCGGCCGTCGCCCGGGGAGTCATGCGGGGGTCGACTCCGGCCGGGAGCGTGTAGGCCGAATTGCGCTCCGTCGGAAAAACATCGGGCCTCTTGAAGGGAGCCTCCAACATGGTCTTCGGCGTCGCCGCCTTGCCACAGAGCAGGTTGCCGGCAGCCATCGCGGCGATGGAGAGCCCTCCCAGAAACCGGCGCCTGGAGAAGAAGACCCGGGGCTCGGTGACGGGGTGGGAAGAGATGCCGGCGATGGAATTCTTGTACATGGAGCCTCCTCAGTCGCTCATTTCAAGATATCAAAGATGATCGGTCAGGCGCGCCCCTCGTGGGCGCCCTTCTTGGTCCAAGACAGAAGCTCCCCCACCGGCCCGGCGGCCCCCCGGTAGAAAAGGGATAGCGGCGGTTTCCTAACCGCCGAACTGGAGCGGCGATTTCCAATCGCCGAACTCCTAACCGACAAACTTGGCGGCAAAGACTGGGCGATTTATAAATCGCCCCCCCTCCTTTTGCTTAGTGGGATATGGGGACTCTTCACCTGCACGTGCTATAGATTGGGGCCGCACCATGCCGGAGAAAAGGCCGAACGTACTGCTCATTTGCGCCGACCGCTGGTCCGGACTCTTCACCCGTTCGGCGGGACATCCGGTGGCGATGACACCCACCGTCGACCAACTGGCCCGAAACGGCGTCCAATTCGACCGTGCCTATTCGGCCTGTCCCATCTGTATTCCGGCCCGGCGCAGCCTGATGACGGGCCTTTCGCCGCGAAACCACGGGGACCGGGTCTTCAACGAGACTATGGAGATGCCGGACCCGGAAAAGGTTCCGACGCTGCCCGGGCTCTTCCGGAGGGCCGGCTACCAGGCTCATGCCGTCGGCAAGCTCCATGTCTACCCCCAGCGCGACCGCATCGGCTTCGACGAAGTGATCCTGAACGAGGAAGGGCGCCACCATCTGGATGACGGCAAGGCCGACGACTGGGAACTCCATCTGGCCGACCAGGGCTATCCGGGCCAGGAGTACGCCAGCGGACTCAGCAACAACGACTACCTCACCCGCTCCTGGCACCTGCCTGAGCGTTGTCATCCCACCAACTGGGCGGCGGAGCAGATGTGCCGCACCATCCGGCGCCGCGATCCCCGGAAGCCCGGCTTCTGGTATCTCTCCTTCGTGGGACCTCACCCGCCGCTCTGGCCGCCGGCCGCATATCTCGATCTCTACCGGAATCTGGAACTGGACCCGGCGGTCCACGGAGACTGGTCCCAATCGTTCAAGGACCTGCCCTACGGCGTCAAGCCGTACATGGACCAATTTTGCCTGCGAATGGCCACTCCAGGGGAGATCGACCTGGCGAGAAGAGGTTTCTACGCCACCATCACCCACATCGACCACCAGATCCGCATGGTTCTGGGAACGCTGCGCGAAGAGGGGCTGGCGGAGGACACCATCGTGGCCTTCACGGCGGATCACGGCGACATGCTGGGAGACCACCGGATGTGGTCCTTGGGAGTCATGTACGAGAAGTCCGCGCGGGTCCCCCTCATCATCGTCCCGGCCGCCGGTGACGAGCGATTCCCGCCGGGCAGCCGTGACCATCGCCTGGCGGAGCTTCGGGACCTGGTGCCGACGCTGCTGGACCTCTGCGGGCTCGAGCCTCCCGCAGTCCTGGACGGGATCTCTCTGGCCGGCGGCGACGACCGGGACCATCTCTACGGCGAATTCCGGGAGGGTCCCATGGCCACCCGCATGATCCGCGACCGGCGTTACAAGCTCATCTACTATCCGGTGGGCAACGTTTTCCAGTTGTTCGATCTGGACCAGGACCCCCTGGAGCAAACGAATCTGGCCGGACAGGCTTCCATGCGGGAGGTTCAGGCCCGTCTGGCGGGACTGCTGGTGGACCATCTCTACGGCTCGGACCTGGAGTGGGTCCGGAAGGGGCGTCTCACGGGGCTGCCGGACCGGGAATACGTCCCCACGGCGAACCGGGGCCTGAGCGGCCAGAGAGGCTGGCGGTTCCTTTGACGTGGGATTCCAAAGACCAGTGAAGGCCCGAATGAGAGAACCGGGGACCTTTCCCCTTGGCGTGCTGTAGACTGGGACGGCATCATGCCGGAGAAGGCGCCGAACGTACTGCTCATCTGCGTGGACCACTGGTCCGGACTCTTCACCCGCCCGGCCGGGCATCCGGTGGTCATGACTCCCACCATCGCACAGATGGCCCGCAACGGCGTCCACTTCGACCGTGCCTATTCGGCTTGCCCCGTCTGTATTCCCGCCCGGCGCAGCCTGATGACGGGCCTCTCGCCACGGAGCCACGGCGACCGGGTCTTCAACGAATACCTGGAGATGCCCGAGCCGGAAACGGTTCCGACGCTGCCCGGGCTCTTCCGGGAGGCCGGCTATCAAGCGCATGCCGTCGGCAAGCTCCATGTCTATCCCCAGCGCGACCGGATCGGCTTCGACGAGGTGATCCTCAACGAGGAAGGACGGCATCACCTGGACGACGGGTACGCCGACGACTGGGAGCTCTACCTGGCGGATCAGGGTTATCCGGGCCAGGAGTACGCCGGCGGGCTCAGCAACAACGACTACGTCACCCGTTCCTGGCACCTGCCCGAACACTGCCACCCCACCAACTGGGCGGCGGCTCAGATGTGCCGCACCATCCGGCGCCGCGACCCCAGGAAACCCGCGTTCTGGTATCTCTCCTTCGTGGGCCCGCACCCGCCCGTCTGGCCGCTGGCCGCGTACCTGGACCTCTACCGGAATCTTCAACTGGACCCGACGGTCCGGGGCGACTGGTCCCGGTCGTTCGAGGACCTGCCCTCCAGCGTCAAGCCCTACATGGACCAGTTCTGCACGCGACTGGCCACTGCCGGCGAGATCGACCTGGCGAGAAGGGCCTTCTACGCCACCATCACCCACATCGATCACCAGATCCGCATGGTTCTGGGAACGCTGCGCGAAGAGGGGCTGTCGGAGAACACCATCGTGGCCTTCACCGCGGATCATGGCGACATGCTGGGAGACCACCAGATGTGGGCCAAGGGGGTCATGTACGAGAAGTCGGCCCGGGTGCCCCTAATCATCGTGCCGGCGGCGGGGGATGACCGGTTCCGCCCGGGCAGTCGCGACCGGCGGCTGGCCGAGCTCCGAGACCTGATGCCGACGCTGCTGGACCTCTGCGGTCTCGAGCCTCCCGGATCCCTCGACGGCATCTCCCTGGCCGGTCAAGCGGACCGGGACCATCTCTACGGCGAATTCCGGGTGGGTCCGGAATCGACCCGCATGATCCGCGACCGGCGCTACAAGCTCATCTACTATCCGGTCGGCAACGTCTTCCAGTTGTTCGACCTGGACCGGGACCCCCTGGAACAGCGGAATCTGGCAGGGGATGACTCTCTGCGGGAGGTTCAGGACCGTCTGGCCGGGCTGTTGTTGGACCATCTTTACGGCTCGGACCTGGAGTGGGTCCGGGAGGGCCGACTGGTGGGGCTGCCGGACCGGGAGTACGTCCGCAAGGCGAACCGGGACCTGGGCGCCCAGAGAGGCTGGAGGTTCCTTTGACATGGGACCCCGGGATCTCATGAAAGCCGGATTCGGGATCTGGGCTTCCTTGATGTTGATGCTGGCGGCGGCGACGTTCCTGCTCCTGCCGACGCAGGAACGGGAACCCAACTACGACGAGACGAAGGTCCCCGCCTACGTCCTTCCCGATCCCCTGGTCACGGAGGACGGCCGCCGGGTCGAGACCGCCAGCGACTGGCGGGAGATCCGCCGGCCCGAGATCCTGGAGCTCTTCCGCTCCCAGATGTACGGGCGCCGGCCCGGCCCGCCCCCGGAGCTGAGATCCCGGGTCACCTCCGTGGATACTCGTGCCCTGGGCGGCACGGCCGTCCGCAAAGAGGTCTCCGTTTACTTCAGCCCGGAACAGGACCTCCCCCGGATGGATCTCCTGATCTACCTGCCGGCGTCCGGTGCCGATCCGGTCCCGGCGTTCCTGGGTCTCAACTTTGGCGGGAACCATTCCATCCATCCGGACCCCGGCATTGCTCTGCCCGAGATCTGGATGCGCCCGTCCAGGGTCGAAGGCGCGGTGGTGGAGAACCGGGCCACGGAGAGGGGCCGCGGAACGTTGTCCCGGCGCTGGCCGGTGGAGAAGATCATCGGCCGCGGCTACGCCCTGGTGACGGCCTACTACGGGGACATCGATCCCGACTACCACGACGACTTCCGGAACGGGGTCCACCCCCTCTTCTACCGGCCGGGACAGACTCGGCCCGACGCTGACGAGTGGGGGTCCATCGCCGCCTGGGCCTGGGGATTGAGCCGGGCCCTGGACTACCTGGAAACCGATCCGGGAATCGACCCGGCCAGGGTGGCGGTCCTGGGCCATTCCCGCCTGGGAAAGACCGCCCTCTGGGCCGGCGCCGAGGACGAGCGATTCGCCCTGGTCATTTCCAACAATTCCGGTTGCGGCGGTGCGGCCCTGAGCCGCCGCCGCTTCGGAGAGACCGTGGAGAGAATCAACCGCGTCTTTCCCCACTGGTTCTGCGGGAACTTCAAGCAATACGGCGACCACGAGGAGAGGCTCCCGATAGACCAGCACCTGCTGGTGGCCCTGATGGCTCCCCGTCCGGTCTATGTGGCCAGCGCGCTGGAGGACCGATGGGCGGATCCGAGAGGCGAGTACCTGTCGGCTCGCCGCGCCGGCCCCGTCTACGCGCTCCTGGGACTTCCCGGCCTGCCCGGGGACGCCATGCCTGGCGTGAACCAACCCCTCGCGGGCGCCATCGGGTACCACGTCCGGAGCGGGAGGCACGACGTCACCGAATACGACTGGGACCGGTATTTGGACTTTGCCGACCGGCACCTGCGCAAAGGCCGTTAGCCCGACATGGCTGGGACCCGGACCAGCCGGTCCTCCTCCTGGCACCACGCCGTCAGGTCGCCTCCGTAGACACACCCCGAATCGAGGCCCATGGTGAGGCCGCCGCGGTAGAACCCCCGCGCCGCCCAGTGCCCATGGACCACCAGCGCGTTTCCCCGGTAGAAGCTGTCCCACGGCTGGTAAGGCGGCGTGCAGCCGGCGGGGGGGCCGCTGTACTTCAGGGGAAGACCCTCGGCGGTGCAGCAGCGGACCGACGTGGCGAACCGGACCCGGTCGCTCCGGAGCCAGGCGTCGTCGTGAGGCGCCGCGTTGAGTCTCCCCGCCACATCCGGCAGGTCGTTCCATGTGGGCTTCAGGCCGGCGTGCACGATCCACGCCTCGGGTCCGCCGCCCGGCGACGGGAGATGCACCAGCACCGGACATGCTCTCAGCCGGGCCATATGTTCGTCGACGTCAGGTGCGGCAAACAGTGCCCGGAGAGACTTGGGCGGCTGGGGCCGGACTCCCGAGAAGGCGAGCAGGGCGTGAATTTCGTGGTTACCCAGGAGCGAGCGCCCGCCAATGTCCGACCAGATCCTCAGGGTGGCCAGCGATTCGGGTCCCCGGTTGATCAGGTCGCCAAGGCACCACAACTGGTCCCGTTTCGGATCGAACCGGATGACCGAAAGGAGTTTTTCGAACTCCCGGGCGCAACCTTGAATATCGCCTACGACCCAGCGCACGACACCTCCCCGGCCACCACGGAGCGTTCACCGCACCGGAAAACGGCCGCACCAATCCCGGGCGTTCTGGAAGAGCCGGAGCCACGGGGAAACTTCCAGGCGATCGTTCCAATCCTGGGGCATCCAGCCCCATTGCCACTTGAGGGAGGTTCGCTCGGGATGGGGCATCATGGCCAGGTGGCGGCCGTCGGGGGAGCAGAGCGCGGCGATTCCGTCCGCCGAGCCGTTGGGATTGAGGGGGTAGTCGCCGGTGACCCGGCCCGAGTCGTCCACGTAGCGGATGGGCGCCAGGCGCCGTTCCCGGATCCGGTCCAGCGTAGACTCCTGAGGAAAGAACGCCCGTCCCTCCCCGTGGCTCACCCAGATGCCCAGAACGGATCCGGCCATCCCCTTCAACATCACCGCCGGGCTCTCCTGGATGCGCACCGTGGAAAAACGGGACTCGAAGCGTCCCGACTGGTTGCGAACAAAACGGGGCTGAATCGAAGTCTCGATTCCCCGCCACGGGATCCAGCCCAACAGGGCCATGAGCTGACAGCCGTTGCACACTCCGAGGCTGAAGCTATCGGGCCGATGGTAGAAACGCTCGAACTGTTCCCAGAGCCCGGGGTTGAAGCGGATGACCCCGGCCCAACCCTTGGCCGAGTCCAGGACATCCGCGTAGCTGAAGCCCCCGACGAAGGCGACACCGCGAAACGAGGAGAGTTGGACGGAGCCCGAGAGCAGGTCGGACATGGTCACATCCCAGGCCTCGAATCCGGCCAGATGGAAGGCGGACGCCATCTCCCGGTCCCCGTTGCTTCCCTCTTCCCGCAGGATGGCTACCTTGGGCCGTCCTTCTCCCGCGAGCCGATCCGGCGCGGTGGCCCGGGGAGTGAAGGAGAGAGCGTAGGCCGGCGTCCGCCTTCGCTTCAGAGAACGGCGCTCCTGACGGACGCAGTCCGGATCGGCTTGCAGCAGCTCGATCCGGTAGCTGGTTTCCTCCCAAAGGTCCCTGAGCTCCCGGACGTCGCCTTCAAGGACGACGCCTCCGTCCACCCGGATCTCCAGCCGGGGTCCCGTCAGGGTGCGGCCAATCGTCCGGACGGGGATGTCCGCACCCTGCAGGATCCGGCGAACTCGCGCCTCCGCGTCGGCACTCACCTCAATGACCAGTCCCAACTCTTCGGAGAACAGAAGGGGAAGAGCTTCCTCGCCGGCGACGTTGTGCAGGTCCACCTCGACGCCGCAGTCCCCCGCGAAGGCCATCTCCAGGATCGTCGTGAGCAGTCCGCCTTCGCTCCGGTCGTGGCCGCTGGCGACGAGCCGCCCCCCAATGAGGGTCTGGACCGCCTCGAAGGCCCGGCCCAGGAGTCGTGCGTCCTCCAGGTCGGGAGGCTGATCTCCCAGCTGCCCGTACACTTGCGCCAGAGCCGATCCTCCGAGCCGGTTCCGGCCCTGCGCCAGGTCCAGGAACAGGAGCCGGCCCTGCCCCGGCAGCTTCAGGTCGGGCGTGACGGTCCCGTTGACGTCGGGGCAAGTGACGTAGGCGGACAGGACCAGCGCCCCCGGCGCTTTCACCGTCTCCTCCCGGCCCGAATCGTCCAGCGGCGCCAGGGCCGCCATGGAAAGGCTGTCCTTGCCTCCATCCACGGCGATTCCCAGTTCCAGGAGCGCGTCCCGCAACGCCACCGCGGCGGCGTAGACCCGGGCTCCTTCCCCGGGCAGCTTGGCCGGCCACATCCAATTCCCCGAGCACTTCACGTCCTGGAGATGACTCACCGGAGCCCAGACCAGGTTGGTCAGGGCCTCGGCCAAGGACATCCGGGCCATGGCTCCGGGATCCAGCAACCCCAGAATCGGCCTTTCTCCGATGGCGGTGGCGGCGCCGGTGGACCCGAAGTGGCTCTGTGCGATGACCGCAACGTCGGAGAGCGTCAACTGGAGGGGACCGACGCACTGTTGCCGGGCGACCAGACCGGTCACGCTGCGGTCCACCTTGTTGGTCAGGAACCGCTTGGACCCCACCGAAACCAGCCGCAGGACCCGCTCCAGGGCCTCCCGGACCGACGCGGAGCCGGGCAGCCGGAGCGGCCTCGATTGCGGCGGCATCCGCTCAAGTTGAAAGACCTTTCGCGGCATGGATCCCAACACCTGGTCCAACTCCAGGTCCACCGGAGTCGATCCGTCCCGCTCGTCGAAAAGGACGATCCGCCCGTCACCCGTGACCCGTCCCACGAAGGCGGCCGGCACCTTCTCCCGCCGGCAGAGATCGAGAAACACTCCTGAGTCGGCCGGTCTCAGCAACAGGGCGTCCTGCTCCTGGTATTCGGCCACCCAGATCTCCAGAACCGACAGGGTGTCGTCTCCAACGGGGATCTTTCGTAGCTCGATCCTGGCCCCGGCCGGTTCGGCAATCTCCTTGAGCACGTTGCAGTTTCCGCCGGCGCCCTGGTCGTGGATGCTCACGATGGGGTTCCCTTCCCCCATCTCCACGCAGGCGCGGATCACCCGGTTGACCTTCTGCTCCATCTCGGCATCGCCGCGCTGGACGGCGTTGAAGTCCAGCTCGGCCACGTTCTCCCCCTGCACCATGCTGGAAGCGGCTCCCCCGCCCAGACCGATGCGATAGGCGGGGCCTCCGATCTTGACCACCCACATCCCCGCTTCGGGCACTTCCTTGCGCAGGTGGCGGGCGTCGATCTGGCCGATTCCCCCGGTGAACATGATGGGCTTGATCCACTCGCGCCGCTCGCCGTCCGGCAACCGCAGACCGAAAGAGCGGGTAAAGCCCTGGATCAGCGGTTCTCCGAACTTGTTGCCGTAGTCGGAGGCGCCGTCGCTGGCCTCGATCTCGATCTGCAGGGGAGAGGCCAGGTTCTCGGGATATCGGAAATCGCTGTCCTCCCAGGGCAGCTCGTACCCGGGAATACGCAGGTTGCCCACACAGTAGGCGGCCGTACCGGCCACCACAAGGGATCCCTGCCCGGTGGCGTGGACGTCCCGGATGCGCCCGCCGGTCCCCGTCTCCGCTCCTGGAAAGGGAGCTACGCCGGACGGGAAATTGTGGGTCTCGGCGGTGAAAATGATGTCGTGGTCCACCTGGGAGGAGATCATCGGTCCCGCATGCCCCGGCTCCGAGGGAAGCAGCGTCTCGATCCGATATCCGCGAATCGCGCTGGAGTTGTCCCGAAAAGCGATCACGCTGTTGCGGGGATTGGCCTCCATCGGCTCCTGGATCAGTTCCAGCAGCGACGACGCCTGTTCCTGTCCGCCGATGACCATCCGGCCCTTGAAGAACCAGTGACGGGAGTGCTCGCTGTTGGACTGGGCGATGTCGAAGCACTCCACGTCGGTGGGGTTGCGGCCCAGCCGCCGAGCGAACAGATCGGTGTAATAGTCCAGGTCCCAGTCGTCGAAGGCGAGACCGGCCTCCTGGTTCAGCCGCTCCAGGGCGGCTCTGCCCTCCTGCAGAATCGGGACCCGAAAGCTGGCCTCGGATCGGACCGCGCCGTTGAATGACGTGAGGGGCGCGTTATAGGGGCACTCGGTCATCCGGTCGTGGACCAGTTCCAGAAAGCCGCTCCGGCGGCGGCTCGAGAGCCGGTCCACTCCTCTCAGAAGGTATCGCCGGGATCGTTCGATCCGGGTGACCTCCTCCAGACCGCAGGAATGGCAGACGGCGACGGCATTGGTGCACCATGCCGTCTTGAAGCTCAAGCGGGGTCCCACCTCAAGACACGTTCCCTCGCCGGAGAGAAAGGACCCTGCACCGAATCGTTCGGGCTCGAAGGTCTCGCCCAGGAGCCAGGACAAGACCGTCTCTCCTTCTCCGTTCAGCCGGGCGGCGGATTCCACGTAGAAGCAGTACTCGGTTTCGATCTCCCCGATCTCCAGGCCCAACGCCGCGCGGACCTTTCGGACCAACTCTCTCTCGTTTGCTTCGGAGAGCACCGGTGTTCGGTAGAACTGGGTCAGCACGAATCCTCCCTCCGCGCCCTATTGTAGCCCTCCCCTCCCGACATGGAGAGGGGGGATTGGAGGAAATGGCGCGGGAGGGTTCGTAGTAGACTGGCCGGGAGAATTCTCATGTCGGAAAAGGATGACCTGGTCGTCATCTTCGCGGGAAGCGTCTTCGACGCGACATTGGTCCAGAACCTGTTGGAGGGCGCGCAGATCGAAGCCTTCTTGCTGGATGAGCAGATGGGCCGCCTGCTCCCCTTCTACCTTTCCGCAATGAGTGCGGGAGCGGTCAAGGTGGCCGTGCGGCCGGCCGATGCCGAGGAAGCGAGGATCCTGTTGTCCGCCACCGGCGAGCCCGTGCCCGCGGATGCCGGGACCTGGGACTGTCCCGGTTGCGGTGAGGCCATCGAGGCCCAGTTCGGGGCCTGTTGGAAATGCCAGACGCCCCGGTCCGAGGAAAATCCATCTACTCCCGTCTGACGGATACTCTGGCCAACCGGATGTCCACCTCTCCCCGGCGCCACGAATTCGTATAGGAAACTGGGACAAAGGTGACAGTTCGGATTTGACGAGGTGCATTCTTCCGTTCAATATGACCAAATTAGTCATGAGCAAGAGGGATCTCACAGACTACCTTGATGAGACTGGTCAGGCCGGTTCGACGTGGCTTCATGGGTGGAAGTTGGGAGAGGCCAAAGCCAAGTTCAGCCGCGTCGTCCGCCTCGCTGCCTCCGGCCAGCCGCAACGGGTGACGGTTCGCGGCAAGGACGCGGTCGTCATCGTCGCGGCGGACGAATTCGAACGCCTCCGTGCCCGGGCCCGGTCGGGTAGCCTGCACGAGTTATTGTCTCAATCCCCGTTGAACCGCTTGGAACTCGACGATGAAGGTGTGCGGAGTCCGGTCCGGGAGGTCGAGTTGTGACTGGATGGCTGCTCGACACCAACGTCGTGTCCGAGTTGCGCAAGACCAGGCCCAACCGGGGTGTGATTGACGCTTAGAACCGCTCCGGACAGGGGACACCCAGCTCGGCCGAGAGACGCTCCAGCATCTTCCAGGTGGCCGCTTCCAGACGGACTCCTTCCTTGAGACTTTTCTCGGCCATCCTCCAGTCCGGGTCCCCCGGAACCAGAACCTCGTCGAATCCCGGCGCCAGTTCCGACGACTTCAACTGGCTCACGTAGTCCTGGACCCGGGTCAGAAAACGTTCCGGCTCCATGAAATGCTCCACCGACAGGGCCAGGAAGAAGTGGCCCGTGTCCTGGGGCTCCTCCTCCGGAGGATGGGCTGTGATGTAACGGCCAAAGAGCGCACCGGTCAACACCCCGCTGAGGATGTCCACCATCACTGCCAGACCGTACCCCTTGTGATTCCCCATCGGGGCGGGCATCCCCCGGACCACTTCCTCGGGATCGGTGGTGGGAACCCCTTTACGGTCCAGCACCCAATTTCCCGGGATCGGATCTCCCCGGAGCAGCGTCACCATGATCTTGCCCCAGGCGGCGCGGCTGATGGCGATGTCGATCATGACGGGAAACTGGCCTCCGGTGGGTACCGCGATGGCCAGGGGATTGGTCCCGTAGGTGGGCGTGGAGCCGCCCCACGGCGCCATGCAGGCGCCCGTATTGCTGACGGCGAGTCCGATCAGACCCTGATCCGCGGCCATGCGCGCATAGTAGCCGGCGGTCCCGAAGTGATTGGACCGGAACACGCCTGCCGCCGCGACCCCCGTCTCCCGGGCGCGGGAGCAGGCCAGTGACATGGCCTGGTGGCTTGCCACCTGTCCGGGTCCCCGATCCGCGTCCAGCAGGAGAACGGCTCCCCGGTCGGAGACGACCCGCACCTGGGGACGAGGGTTGACTCCTCCGTTGTGGACTCGTCCCACGAGAAAATCGAGGAAGGACAAGCCGTGGGAATAGACGCCCCTGAGATCGGCGTCCATAAGGTTGTCGACCACACGTTTGGCCTCGAAAGATCCGAGGCCGGCCCGTTCCAACAGGGACTCGGCGAAGGTTCGCAAATCGCCGGCCCGGGCCCGTCTTCCCTTGCCCGTTCGGTCCGTCATCGGATCTCCATGCCTGTTGGACCTGTTTGCTGCGTGTTTCTGCCTAAGTTGCGGCCCCGTTGGAGAAACCCTCGTCTTCCGGAACGCCCAGTGCCTCGGCCGCGTTCCTCCAGAAGATGCCCTCGATGTCCGATTCGGACAACTGCGCAATCTCGGCGGCGTCCCGCAGGGAAAGGAGCTGTTCATAGACCGACAGCACGGGCCGCCCGTCGCAGTGGGGGTACTTGAGGACGCCGTCGTCGGCGTCGTAGTGCTGCCAGGCCCGGCCCAGCGCCGCGTAGTGCCCGTGAAAGAAGGCGGCGCCGACGCCGTCCGAGCCCCAGAAGATCCGCTTCGGGTCTTCTTTCGTCAGCAGAGTGATGTAGGGGCGCACGTCGGTCACCGCCGAGGTGTCGTAGTGGATGTTGGGCAGATCCCGCAACCTCTCCACAGCCTGCCGAATGGGCCAGTAGGTGAAGCTCCGGGCGCAGTGGGCCAGCAACCACTTGATCCCGGGATACCGCTTGGTGGTGTATTCCGTCAGGTCGTCCAGGTTCCACTCGTCGGCACAGCCGTGAAACCTCGAGAGGTGCATCGTGACCCAGAGACCGTAGTGGTCCGCCAGTTCCATCTGCTCATGGGGAAGGAACTCGTGGATCCGGCATTGGGCGATGTCCCCGGTCACCGAAAATGTCCGGTACGGTTTCAGGCCGGTAAACTGAGGGTGCCGGAGGTCCCGCTCGATGTCCCGGATGCGGCAGGAGGGCGTGACCAGCCGATGGTAGCGGAGGCCGGGGACGCCTTCGATCTCCCGCGTGACCGCCTCCACGTGCCGCCCGACGTCGATGCCCACGACCGGCATGCCCAGAATCAGGTACTGCATTCGCCGGCCGGGATAAAGGACCCGGGCCCAGTCATTCAGGGTGGCCAGCCCCGCATCGGTCCGCGTCCCCTGCGGGGGCGGGACGGGAAAATCGGAAGCCCAATAGAAATGGATGTGCGCGTCCAGAACCCGGTCGGGAACGAATTCGCTCAGTTCCTCCTCCCAGATCTGCCGGTCGCAGTCTCGATAGTCGATGGTCGAGTGATCCTTCATACGTTGCTCCCGAGTTCCGATGAAGCCGGCATGGGGGACCGGCTCCTCTTTGGCCGCGACATACGTTACCTTGGACAGTGACACGAATCCACCGGGGGCCGGCGTTCCTTGGGGGCTCTCCGGGGCGGGATTGATCCTGGCGACGGGCCGCGCACTTGCCCGCGATTATCCGGGGAAACGAGATGGATCCTTTCGTCCACACTCAAGTCGCCGACCTGATCGGCAAGACGCCCGTGGTGCGTTTGGACCGGCTGGGCCCAAGCGGGCGGGCGGCGATCCTGGCCAAGCTCGAGTACCTGAACCCCGGCGGCAGCGTTAAGGACCGGATCGCCCTGAGCATGATCGATGCCGCGGAGGCTGAAGGACGGCTTCGGCCCGGAATGGGGATCGTGGAGGCCACCAGCGGAAACACCGGCATCGGACTGGCCATGATCTGCGCGGAGCGTGGGTACCGCCTGATCCTTACCATGCCGGAGACCATGAGCTTCGAAAGGCGCTCCCTGGCCATCCGGTACGGGGCCGAGGTGGTGCTGACTCCCGGCAAAGAGGACATCCCCGGCGCAGTTCGGCGTGCGCGCCGGTTGGTGAAGCGGAATCCGGGCTGGATCGAGATGCGCCAGTTCGAGAACCCGGCCAACCCCCAGGTGCACCGGGAAACCACCGGACCCGAGATTTTGGAGGCGACAGGCGGGAACGCCGCTGCCCTGGTGGTGGGCGTCGGAACCGGAGGAACCATCACGGGAGTCGGAGAGTTCCTGAAGGAACACGTCCCCGGCATCCGGATCGTCGGCGTCGAGCCGGCCGGCTCGGCCGTCCTGAGCGGCGGTTCGCCGGGATTGCACGCCATCGAGGGGATCGGCGCCGGGTTCATTCCTCCGGTGCTGAACCACGAAGTGATCGACGAGGTGATTCCGATCGACGACAAGGACGCCTTTCGCATGGCGCGCCGGCTTGCCCGGGAGGAGTCGCTCCTGGTCGGTGTCTCCTCCGGCGCCGCCGTTCTGGCGGCCCGGCAGGTCGCCGAGCGACTGTCCCCGGACCAGAACGTGGTCACCGTCCTCCCGGACACGGGGTCCCGCTACTTCAGCGTGGAAGAGTATTTCAAGGACGAACGGGACTACGACGAGAGCCTGCTGCTTTGACCTGGAAGTCCGGCCTGAGCCGGTCCGAGCGGAAGTTCGAACGACAGTTCCGCAGGAAACTGGCGGTTTCCAAGAGAGTCTCACGGTGGCCGGGCCTGCTGGTCTGCGTCGTGCTGACCGGACTCGCGGCCTGGTTGAACCACCTGCCCTACCCCCCCTTCACCACCAGCGACGGACTTCATCCGGTCAGCGAAGTCCTGCTGGCGCTGCTCTTGGGCATGGCCCTGCGGAATCTGTTTCGGTCTTCCGCGGGATTGAAACCGGGTGTGGACCTGGTGGTCAGGAAGCTGCTTCCCGTGGGAATCATCCTGCTGGGCGCCCGGTTGGATTTCTACACCATGCTTCAGGTGAGCCTGGACGTGCTGCTGGCGATTCTGGTCATCATCGCCGGCGTCGTGGCCAGCACCTGGCTTCTGGGACGCCTGCTGGGAATGGGGGAAAGGCTCTCCCTGCTCATCGGAGTGGGGACGGCCATCTGCGGCAGTTCCGCCATCGTGGCCACGGCGCCGGTCGTGGACGGGGACGAAACGGAAGTGGCGCTCTCCATCGCCACCGTCAACCTCATGGGCGTCGTGGCCATGCTCCTGTTTCCACTCCTGGGCGCGCTCCTGGAGCTGACCGCCTCCGGCTACGGCATCTGGTGCGGCCTCTCCATCCACGCCACGCCGCAGGTGCTGGCCGCCGGTTTCGCCCACCAGCTCAACGGACAGTTGGCCGGCGAGCTCTCCACCATCGTCAAGCTCACGCGGATCTCCGTTCTGGGCCCCGCCGTCTTCGTCATCGGAGCCCTCTATGCCCGCAGGCGGCGGAGAGTGGCCTCGTTTCCCCGGCGGACCGTCCACTACGGGAAACTCCTGCCCGGCTTCGTCCTCCTTTTCCTGGGCATGGCGCTGCTTCGGACCCTGGGGTTCTTCCCGGAAGCCACCCTCCACCTGACCGATCGATTCATCCTGGGCCCAGGGGACTATCGGGTGGATCTGGCGCTGCTGCTGGGCAGTTCGGGCCGCTGGATCATTACCGGGGCCATGGCCGGAGTGGGACTGATGACCGACCTGCAGACCTTCAGGACAGGTGGGACCAAAGCCTTTTCACTCGGCCTGGCGGCCACTATCGTCATCGCCCTCCTGGGATTGGCGAAGATCAGCCTGTGAGCCTTATGACGCGGGTTGATCGAGACACACCCCCCGGCGATAATGGTGAATCACCGTAATTTGCAAGGAGGAGTCACAATGTCTGAATCCATCGACCGGAGACGTTTTCTGGGCAGCGCCGCCATCGGGGTAGCCGCCTCCGGACTATCGGTCTCTGCCAGGAGCAACATCAAGTACGATTCGCCCAACACCCGGGTCGTCGTCGGAATCATGGGGATGAGCCGGGGCAGGCGTCTGGCCGAGAGCTTCGGACAACAGCCCAACGTTCACATCAAGTACGTGTGCGACGTCGATTCGCTCCGTCTGGACAAGGTGGCCCACACGGTCGAGCAACAGACCGGAAGGGCGCCTCAGAAGGTAGGAGACTTCAGGCGGATCCTGGATGATCCCGAGGTGGACGCCCTCCTCAACTCCGGGCCCAACCACTGGCACGCCCCGGCCACCATCCTGGCCTGCTCCGCCGGAAAGCACGCATACGTGGAGAAACCGTGCAGCCACACCCCCCGCGAGGGCGAGCTCATGGTCGCCGCCGCCCGCAAGTACAACCGGGCCGTCCAGATGGGCACCCAGCGGCGAAGCTCGCCGGGCACACGCGAGGCTGTTCAACAACTGCGGGAAGGGGCCATCGGCCGCGTCTACATGGTTCGCACCTGGTATAACAGCGGCCGGGGCACCCTGGGCCGGGGCAAACCGGCGCCCGTCCCCGCCCACCTGGACTACGAACTGTGGCAGGGACCGGCCACCCGGGTCCCCTACAAGGACAACCTGATCCACTACAACTGGCACTGGCATTGGCATTGGGGCAATGGCGAGCTGGGCAACAATGGAGTCCACACCCTGGACCTGTGCCGTTGGGGAATGGGCGTCGACTACCCGATCAAGGTGACCTCCAGCGGTGGCCGCTATCTCTTCGACGACGACCAGGAGACTCCGGACACCCACACCGTCTGCTACGAATTTGAAGGCAAGCGATCCATCTCCTGGGCCGGCTTGAGCAACAACCGCCACAGCCCCGGCTTCATCACCTTCTATGGGGACCGGGGCGCTTTGGACCTGGGCACGAAAGGGTCCTACGCCATCTACGACAAGGGGGACAACCTGGTCGCGAAGAAAGGGGAAGACACCTACGGAGACCTCCCCCACGCCCAGAACTTCCTGGCGGCAATCCGCAACGACGATCCCACGATCTGCAACGCCGAGATCCTCGAGGCACACAAGAGCACTCTCATGTGCCACCTGGGCAACATCGCTCACCGCACGGGCCGGAACCTCAAGTGCGACTCCAGCAACGGCCATATCCTGGGCGACGATGAGGCCAAGGGCTACTGGTCCAAGGAATACGCCAAGGGCTGGGAACCCAAGGTCTAGCCGGCATTTCTCACCGGGGGGGCCGTAAGGCTCCCCCGTACATCCCACCTCGGTTCGGAAACGACGTCACGGCGTGAGGCACCGGTGTGTTCAGGGCCGGTGCGTTCAGGGTTGGTACGGCAGCCGCCGGATCCAGATGTTCCGGAATCGAACCGGGCTGCCATGGGCCTGCAGCTTCAGCGGCCCCTCCGAAACCATGGGGTTGCGCCGGCCCGCGCCCGTCCCCTCCCACAGGGTGCGCTCGTACTGCACCAGGACTCCGTTGTGAAGGATGGTGAACCGGGCCGGTTTCACCACTCGTCCCGATCTCCGGTCCAGCCGGGCAGCGCGAAACAGGATGTCGTAGGTCTGCCATTCGCCCGGCGCCCGGGTCACATTGACCATGGGGGCGTAAAGGTTGAAGAACGAGGCGCACTGCTGTTTCGCAGTGAATCGGTTGGGGTTGTGGGAATCCAGGATCTGGACCTCGTAAAGGTGGTGGAAGTAGAGACCGCTGTTGCCGTGGGCCGGGTCGTCCGAGGGGAGATTGAACTCGACGTGAACCTGGGCGTCGCGGAACCAATCCTTGGTGATGATGTCGTGATCCCCGGCAATCAGGACGCCTTCCTCAACCTTCCAGTCCGCCGGACCGCCATCCGTCCGGGTGAAGCGGGAGTTGCCGGAGCCGTCGAACAGAACCAGGGCGTCGGCGGGCGGACGGCCCCCGGCATCGGTCTCCACGACCGGCAGGACCGGCACGTACTTCTGGGCCGGGGCCTCCGTGAGGTTGGACAATGGCAAGACACTCAGTATGCACGCAAACAGCAGCAGGCGTTGTGGAAGCATCAACCCGAGTATTCCAGTCCCGGACCACTCGAATCAAGGCCCGGTAGTGGAGTGAGATACGAAGAGACTCGATAGCAGCCTCCTCTGTTCTCCCGTTTCCGTAGTAAACTTGGGCCTGCCGAAACAGACGACGCCATGATGATCCGAGACCGTGTCACCGAAACCCGATTCCGGGTGCGCTACGCCGAAACGGATCAAATGGGGTTCGCTCACCACTCCAACCACCTGGTCTGGTTCGAAGTCGCGCGGCTCGAGTTCTTCCGGGATCTGGGCCTGAGTTACGACCGGCTGGAACGGGAATCGGAGACGTTCCTTCCAGTCGTGGAAGTCCACTGCCGCTACATGAAGCCGCTGTTTTACGACCGGGAATTTGTGATTCGAACCCGTCTGAAGCGCCTGGGCCGACGGGGCATGACCTTCGGCTACCGGATCGTGGATCCCGCGGGAAACGTGAACTACGCCCGGGGAGAGAGCCGGCACATCGCCACCAACCGGCACGGCCGTCCCTGCACCTTTCCCGACTACTTTCTGACAGCCTGCCGCCTCGATGATGGGACCCAATGACATCGCCCCTTGGCACCGCCGAATGGTGAACCGGCTTCCCCGATGGGTGCGCCGGCTGATCCTTCGGTTCGAGACCCTGATCGAAGACCGGGTGGCCGATTTCGGCCGCTCGCTGCCGGCCGGGACCCGGGTGCTGGACGCCGGCGCCGGCGAGTGCCGGTACGCCCGCGAATTCTCCCATTGCCGCTATGTGGCCGTGGACCTGGCCGTGGGAGACGCCGACTGGGACTATTCGCGGCTCGACGGTGTGGCGGACCTGGCGCGGCTGCCGTTTCGGGACGGCTCCTTCGGGGCGGCCATCAACATCGTGGTCCTGGAGCACGTCCGGGACCCCCGGGCGGTGCTGGAAGAGCTGGGCCGGGTGTTGGCTCCGGGTGCCCGGCTGCTCCTGGCTGCGCCCCAGGAATGGGGAGTCCATCAGGCGCCCCACGACTATTTCCGCTATACCCGCCCCGGCCTCCAATGGCTGCTGGAGCGGGCCGGATTTGCCGAAATTGACATCGAGGCCGGCGGTGGATTCTTCACCCTCTTGGGAAGGCGCCTGCTGGATTCGATACTCTACTTCCAGGGAGGATGGCGGTGGCTGCTGTTCCTGCCGGCCGCCGCCGTGTGCGGAGTGTTGGGAGTTCTGCTGCCCATGTTCGACTTCCTGGACCCGACCCGCAACACGACACTGGGCTACGTCTGCACGGCCAGAAAGCCGGGCCCGGAAGTCACATCCATGGAGTCGAGTCGATGAGCCGCAAGAAACGAACCGTCATCAACCCGCCGGGGATGTTTCCCCCGGGCGGAGAATACTCCTACGCCGTCCGTGCCGGAGGCCTGCTCTTCGTCGCAGGGCAGACCGCCTTCTCGCCGGAAGGAACGCTGGTGGGAGAAGGCGACGCCGCCGTACAGACGCGCCAGGTCTTCCATAACATCGGCCGGATTCTCGAAGGCGCCGGCGCCTCCTTTTCCGACGTGGTGGAATTCACCACCTATCTGGTGGGCGTGGAGTCGGTAGCGCCCTTTCTGGCGGCCAGGCGGGAGTTGTTCCCTTCCCTCTATCCGGACGGGGACTACCCCACCAACACCCTGATCAACATCGAGTCCCTGGCCGGTTCCAAGGCCCTGGTAGAGATCAAGACCGTGGCGGTCCTGCCCGAATCGGACTGACCGCAGAAAGAGGCCGTCCGGAATCCAACCCTTCCGGAGGTCCGGACGGAAGCCAGAGAAGCGCCTCGGTCCCGTCGGGCAGGGACCAGCGCCGGGTGACGCGCCAACCGCTTTGCTCCAGCCGTTCGTAGACCGCCTGATTGAAGGTGGTGAGGTAACTGATCCCCTGGTGCCCGGTCTTCCCCACCACGGCCTGCACGCGGTCCAACAGTTCCAGTGACGCGGCCGACTGGCCCACCCGGACGACTTCCAGTTCCCTTCCCGACTCCAGGGCCTGAAGCCGCAGGGCCAGCATGTGATAGTGGGCCAGATCAGGGACGAAGCCGATTCTGGCTCCCTCGGGAATCTGCTCCAGGATCTCCCGGTGGCGCCAGTTCTCCCGACGCGGCGGACCGGCCACGTCGAAGTATCCCGGCGCGAACAAGACCCACTCCCGGCCGGCGCCCCGGTAGTCTCCATCTTCCGGCACCTGGAAGAGAGCCAGCTTCCCGGGAACCAGAGGCAGGGAGAACGAGACGGCCAGGAACTGGAGGAACGCCAGCGCCGCCGCCAGCCGGACGACCCACTGGCGCCGGTCCCAAGGCAGGAGAATCAGGATGGCCAGCGGTCCGGCCAGCGGGAGGACATATCTGGGATCCTTGGCCTCCAGCATCGTCAGCAGAAAGAGTCCTCCCCAGAATGCCCACCGGATCAGGCTCGCCTCCGGAGGCCGGTCCTGTTTCCGCTCGGACTTGAGGAACGACCCCAGAACGAAGAGCGCGGTGAGAGGAAGAAACAGGTAGTAGCTGGCCAGCGACCTGGGATAGTAGAGCCAGCCCAGCAGGGATTCCAGGCCCGGGTCCTGTTCCCATCCGGCCGCCTGCATGGTGAGAGCGAACCGCTCCATCAGGTTCCGGGCGTTGGGCAGGTACCACCAGAAGACCAGAGGAGCGGCCACCAGTCCGGCGTCGACCAGATTCAGGAGCGAGCGTTTCCGGTCCCGGGAACGGACCAGCGCCCAAACCAGCGGAAACGCCAGAAACAGGATGAAGGTCCACTTGGTCAACATCCCCGCCGCGATGACCAGACCCAGCAGCAGGCTATAGCCCTTTCGTTCCAGATGCCGGCTCTTGGCCACCAGGCAGAGGGCCAGCATGACCCACCCGCCGAGCGCCACGTCCAGGAGGGAGAAACGGCTGGTCCAGGCCACCAGGGGAAAGCACCAGGCCAGCAGCGCCGCCCAGGGAGCCGTTCTCCGGGTCAGGCACCGGGAGGACAGCCACCAGACTCCGGCGAAGAGCATGACCAGTCCCGGGAGATTGGAGAGAAAGACGAGGGCGTCCCGGTTGGGCCAGACGGACAGGACCACCATCTCCTGGAGGTAATAGAGGGGCGGGTAGTAGGACGAGAGTAAGGGGAAGTCCTCCGGAAGCCTCCCGGCGTTCAGGGCCTGGAGGGACTCCCAGCCCCGGATCTGATGGTGTGCCATGTCCCAGACCTGGGGTTGCTCATCCAGCGCCAGCCAGACCACGTGCAGCGCAAGGACGCCCAGTCCCAGGAAGAGGACCGCGACGCGATCCGGCGTCCATCGGAATCGTTCACCAGTGGGTTGCAGGCTCGGGGACGGGTCCGTCATAGGGCTTCTTGACACGGAAGATATTGAACCACTCCCAAGGCTTTCCCCCGGAAATGCTGACGGGGAGCATCCCCCAGCCGGTACTGTAGAACCCGGCGTGGGAGGAGGGGTCCAGAATGCGCCACGGAGTGTTCATGCGGGCCGGGCGCTGCTCCAGCAGGTCGAGGTATTCGTCGGAATCGTAAAGGGTCACCCAGGGGGAAGCCAGGACCGGCTTGACCAGGATATCTCCGGCCTCGGGACCGACTTCGGTGCGCTCCAGAATCCTGGCTCCCTCCCGCTCCAGGTAGTGGCGGAAACCCCACTCGGCAGTGAACCAGATCGTTTTCCCCTCGTGTCCGTAATCTTGCGCGATCTCCTGGGCCGCCCGCTGGTAGCTCCGGGCGAAACGGTAGTCGGCGTGGGCGATGGTCAGGGAATAGGCTGCGGTCAGCACCACCCCGAGCCAGACCAGGTTCCGGAGCAGATAGGCCTCCTTGACCCGTTTCTCCAGGGAGGCGATCCAGAGCAGAATCACGGGTCCCGCCACCAGCGTCGAGTAACGCACCGATCCCGAGTAGTACATGAGGAGGCATGCCAGGCACCCCCCGAAAAACCAGAGCCAGACGGGAAGCCAGCGCCAGTCCCGCCGGGAGAGGAGGTCGGTCCCACAGCCGGACAGAAAGCGCCAGAAGACGGCGACGCCGCTGGAGAGAAACAGGGAAAACAGGAATGCCTGGCTCCAGGTCCAATCCTCCCACCACAGATAGAAGGGGACGAAGGAGAGCAGAAACAGGACGGCCAGAACCCGGGCGCCGACGCGGCCGGCCAATCCGTACCAGAGAGCCAAGGGAAAGATCACCGTTCCACCCAGGTTCAACAGGAGAGAGAGAGTCTTCTCCCCCATGATCCAACCCGAATAGATGTCCCGTCCGAGTGCGTGGAGAGCCGTGTTGAGCAGCAGGAATCGTTCGTAGTGCAGATATGCGCGCAGATACCACAGGCCCCACAACAGCAGTGGCGATGCCAGAACCAGCAGCGCCTTGCCCCGGGAAATCCGGGGCGCCCCGGACTCGCGCAGGAAGAGACAGACCAGCATCAACAGCATCAAGCCCGCCCCCAGGACGGAGATGAAACAGGTCCCCAGCAACGACGCGCCCCAGATCAGCCAGTCCCACCGCGAAGCGGTCCCGTCCCTGACCCGGAGGAAACGGGACAGGGCCACAATCCACAAGGACCAGAAGGGGACATCGGTCATTACCGTGTGGCTGGAGACGAGAAAACCGGGCGCCGTGACCAGGAGGCAGGAGGCGGCCAGGGGAAACCGGACATAGCGGCGAGCCAGATCGTGAAACCCCCAAGCCGCCAGGAGGGGAAAGACCAGGAAGCCGAGATGGCAGACCCATTCCGACTCGCTGTTGGTGACCCACTTCAGCAGCGCCAGGTAGTAGCTGACCAGGGGCAGGTGGCTGTGACTTGCGCCGTCGGGCGCCCCCATGCCCTCGAAGCTGATTCGGAAATCATAGGGGTAGAGCGGCGTCTGCAGAATATTGTCGGCCACCCGCAGATAGATGCGGTCGTCGATGTGGAAGGCCTGGAAGAGGAATGGGAGCTGAGTCCCCAGAATCAGCAGGATCAGGACTCTGGCCTGCATCTGTCTGAGCTAGTGATCCCTGAATATCGGCATCTTGTAGAAGATGGCCAGCTTCTCCATCCGGGGAATCAGGCGGCGGACCTTCAGCGTGTCCACCATGAAGCTGCCCAGGATGACGGGAAGACGAGGATTGGGAGCGTGACAGTCCTGGCACTCGGGGTAATCGGTCAGGTCGCCCTTCAGATGAGCCTCGCGCATGCGGTTCATCCTCTCCGAATTCCAGAGGTCGTAAATGGAGGAGTCGCGGACGTTGCCAATGGGTTCGGACTGCCAGGTGTGGCAACAGGGGAAGAATTCTCCCTTGTAGTTGACCATGGCCGGCCCCTGCCAGAGCTGGTAGCAGGGATGCCGCCGCCGGGTGTGCTGGACCCTCTCCTCCAATGCCACCTCGGGAATGACGATCTCATCCTCCTTGATGCGAACTTCGTCGACGCCGTCGATGGACCACATCCGCTGAAAGTCCCGGACCTGATGCTGGTTCTCGGGCAGGCGGACCATCTGAAGGACCACGAACAGATCGGGACGCTGGACCCTCTTCATCTCCAGGAAGCTCAGGATGTTGGCCCTGACCTTCTCGAAATCGGCCCCCTTGCGGTACTTTTCGTAAGTTTCGGGAGTCGTTCCGTCGAAGGCGATGATGAGACTGTCCAGACCCGACTCCAGGAGTTCCTGGCTCCGGCGTTGATCCAACAGGGTGGCGTTGGTCGAGACCACCGTGTAGATGTCGGCGTCCTTGCAGTACCGGACCATGCGGAAGATGTCCGGATTCATGAGAGGCTCGCCGCCTCCCCAGGGGAACACCAATTCGGTCTTCCGGCTGATTTCATCGATGATCTGCTGGAAGAGGCCGAAATCGAAGTCCTCAGGAGGATAGTAGCCCAGCTCCCTCGGACACATGGGGCACTTGAGGTTGCATTTCCCGGTGTTCTCGATGATGAGGGTGATGGGGTAGGCTTCCAGGTCGGCGCGTCCCGTCAGGTATCCCGAGAGCAACTTCCACCGATTCCGTGCCTGAGTCAGCCGCATAGGTCTCTACCCGGAATATGCGGTGCTCATCTTAGCAGAATCACCGCACCGGCACTGATTTGACGGAATGGAGATCAGAGGATCTGCCCCTCGGCGAAGAGAGGGGCCGCCCGGATGGCCGCCTGGGCCGCCGCCAGACGGGCCACGGGAACCCGAAACGGCGAACAGCTCACGTAGTCCATCTTGATCCGATGACAGAAATCGATGGATGCGGTGTCCCCGCCGTGTTCCCCGCAGATCCCGATCTCCAGGTTGGGACGCCGGGACCGGCCTTCCTGGACCGCCATCCGAATCAGCTTCCCGACGCCCTCCTGGTCCAGGGTCTGAAATGGATTCGACGGCAGGATGCCCTCGTCCACGTAGCGCAACAGGAAGTGCGTTTCGGCGTCGTCCCGGGAGTAGCCCAAGGTCATCTGGGTCAGGTCATTGGTGCCGAAGGAGAAAAACTCGGCAACCTCGGCCAATTGACTCGCGGTGATGGCGGCCCGGGGCACTTCGATCATGGTCCCGAACATGTACTCGAGCCGGCACCCCCGCTCCCGCATGACCTGTACGGCCAACCGCTCCAGGACCGGCTGAATCACTTTCAACTCGTTGACGTGACCTACGAGAGGGATCAGGACCTTGGGCCGGACCGTTCCCCCCTCCTGAGCCACGTTGCAAGCCGCCTCGAAGACGGCCCTCACCTGCATGCTCACGATTCCCGGCATCACGATACTGAGCCGGATTCCCCGCAGCCCCATCATGGGATTGCTCTCGTGCAGCCTCCTCAGCGTCGCCAGGGTCCGCTGCAACTCGCCCACCTCCTGTGTCCGCCCTTCGGTTCGGCACGCCTGCAGGCGCTCCCGAATCTCCTCCTCCGTGGGCAGAAACTCGTGCAGCGGCGGATCGATGAGCCGAATCACCACGGGACGCCCATCCATCACCCGGAAGAGGCCTTCAAAATCTCCCCGTTGCAGGGGCTGAAGACGATCCAGAGCCTGTTTCCGCTCGACCTCGTCACTCGAGAGGATCATCTGACGGACGATGGGCAGGCGGCTGGTCTCGAAGAACATGTGCTCGGTCCGGCACAAGCCCACGCCTTCGGCGCCGTAGGCCAACGCACGGACGGCATCCTGGGGGTGATCCGCGTTGGCCAAGACTCCCAGATGACGACGGCTGTCAGCCCAGGAAAGGAGCGTCTGCAGTTCTTTCTGCTCTTCCAGCTTGGATTCGACGGTCGGAATCTTTCCCAGAAAAATTTCTCCCGAGGTCCCGTCAAGGGAGATCCAATCCCCCTCGCGAACCAGATGTCCGTTGGCCCTGAGCCAACGTTTCGTCTCCCGAAGTTCCATCCCTCCGGCTCCGACCACGCAGGGAACCCCGAACTGACGAGCCACCACGGCGGCATGGCTGGTCGCCCCACCTTCGATGGTCAGGATGCCCCGCGACGCCAGCATGCCGTGAACGTCGTCGGGCCGGGTGAAGGGGCGCACCATGACCACGTCGGTTCCCTCTCTTCCCCATCTCTCGGCCGTGTCGGCGTCGAAGGCCACCCGTCCCACCGCGGCCCCCGGAGAAGCGTTGACTCCCCTGCCCAACAGGTTCCCGGCGGTCCTCGCCTCTCCCTTGGCTCGAGGCGCGAAGGCAGGGTGGAGGAAGACGTCGACGTCTTCGGGACGGACCCGGAGCAGCGCCTCGTCGCGAGTGATGCGCCCCTCCTTGCAAAGATCCACGGCAATTCGAATGGCCGCCCTGGCCGTTCTCTGCCCGGACCGAGTCTGCAAGATCCAGAGCTTGTTCCGCTCGACGGTGAACTCCACGTCCTGCATGTCGCCATATTGCTGTTCCAGTTTGCGGCAGATTCGAGTCAACTCCCGGGCGACTCCCGGCATCCGGGTCCCGAGGTCGGTGATCGTCTCCGTATTGCGGATTCCGGCCACGACGTCCTCTCCCTGCGCGTTGGTGAGGTAGTCTCCGTAGAGCGCCGGGGCTCCGGTCACCGGATTCCGCGTAAAGACCACGCCGGTGCCGGAATCGAGGCCCATGTTCCCGAAGACCATGGAAACGACGTTGACCGCCGTCCCCAGGTCGTGGGGAATGCCCGAGGCGTTGCGATAGTCGACGGCGCGCTTGCCGTTCCAGCTCCCAAAGACCGCCTGAACCGCCTTCCTAAGCTGTTCCAAGGGGTCCTGCGGAAACTCGCTGCCGGCCTTTGTCCGGATAATGTGTTTGAAGTCTGCCGTCAACTCCTTCCAGTCCGAGGCCGTCAGATCCGCGTCCGACGACGCCCGCCGGCTGCGTTTTGACCGCGCCAGATACGACTCGAATGCTTCGTCGCCCAACTCCAGCACCACACTGCCGAACATCTGGACCAGGCGGCGATAGGCGTCGGCCGCGAACCGGTCGTCTCCGGAGCGGGCCGCGAGCCCCGCAGCCGTCTCGTCGTTGAGCCCCACGTTGAGCACCGTATCCATCATTCCGGGCATGGAGTGCATGGCTCCGGAACGGCACGAGACGAGCAGCGGGTTCCGGGCATTGCCGAAGCCCTTGCCCGTCGCCTCCTCCATCCAGGCCATGGCCTCCAGCACCTGGTCCCACAGCCCATCGGGGAAGATACCTCCCGAGGTCAGGTACTCCACGCACGCTTCCGTGGTGATGACGAAACCGGGCGGCACAGGCAGGCCGCTACGGCTGATCTCGGCCAGGCTTGCACCCTTCCCGCCGAGAAGGGCCCGCAAAGACCCCTTCTCGTGATGGGTCTCCGCCGGA
>JAPOYZ010000261.1 GCA_026706325.1 Candidatus Aminicenantota bacterium | reverse complement strand
GCCCGCTATGGACAAGCAAAGAAGTTCAACGATTACCGGCAGATGCTCGACGAGCTGGACCGCCAGATCGACGCCGTGGTGGTGAGCACTCCGGACCACACCCATGCTCCGGCCAGTGTTGCGGCGATGCGTCGCGGCAAGCACGTCTACTGCGAGAAGCCGGGAGCCATTTCGGTCTTCGAGGCCCGTATGCTGGCCAAGTTGGCCGCCGAGAAGCAGGTGGCGACCCAGTTGGGAACCCAGATCCACGCTTCGGGCAACTACCGCCGCATCGTCGAGTTGGTCCGCGGCGGAGCCATCGGCACGGTGAAGAGTTGCCATATTTGGGTCCGCTCGGGACGCAAGCCGATTGACCGTCCGACCGAGACTCCACCCGTCCCCAAGGGACTTCATTGGGACCTTTTCCTGGGGGCGGCTCCTTACCGCGCCTATCACCCCACCTATTCCCGCGGTTGCGGCGGTAACTGGCAGCGCTGGTGGGATTTCGGAACCGGCAGTCTGGGCAACGCCGCCACCCATTTCTTCAACTTGGCCTTCTGGGCTCTGAAACTCCGCTATCCCGACTCGGTGGAGGCGGAGGGCCCGCCACCGCATCCTGAGACGGTTCCCGAGCGGCTCCATGTCCGTTACCGGTTCCCGGCCCGCGGCGAGATGCCGCCGGTGACCCTGACCTGGACGCAAGGCAGTCAGCCGCCGCCGGTTTTTGCGGAAAACGACTTCCCCGACTGGCCCTGGGGCGTCTTCGTGGGGACCGAAGGAATGCTGCTGGTGAACTACCCGCAGCGGATGCTCTGGCCTGCGGAGAAGTTCGTCGGCTTCGTGCCGCCCAAGCCGAGCATTCCCCCGTCCATCGGTGAGGAAATCGGCCGCCGCCCGGAGTGGATGGCTGCCTACAAGCACCACGAATCGTGGCGGCGAACTTCTGAAGTCGGCCATCGCGCCGAGTGGATTGCCGCTTGCAAATCCGGGAGTCCGACGAGCTGCCACTTCGGCTATTCCGGCCCCATCTCGGAGGCGGTCAACCTGGGCGCCGTTGCCTACCGCACCGGAGCCAAACTCGACTGGGACGCGGACAACCTGCGGATCGCCAACTCTCCGGAGGCCAATGCACTGCTGCGCAAGGAATACCGTTCCGGTTGGACGTTGTGATCTCGACGGAATGCCTGCTGCCCGCTCCGAGTCAGCGGGAAAGCCGGATGACAGCTGAGCTTCTCACTCCGCGCTTGACGGAGGGACCGGATTCACCTTCTCTTCACTGAAACGTAGTGTGCCCCGTAGGCTTGGCCGTCCCGGGCAATCAAACGGGCCGACAGCGTGGCGGGGCCGGGGTTCAGTCTCAGGCTGAAGACCACATCTTTGGCTCCGGGAGCCACCGTTTTCTCCATTTCCTGGCCGGCGATCTCCAGGGTAGCCTTCTCGATGGCCAGAGCCTTCCCCGGTGTGCTCCGGAAGGCCGGTTCGCCCGGGACCGGTTCGCCCGGCTCGAGTCCGGCCGTGATCGGAGTGTCCGCTTCTGCTGGCCAGCGTTGCAGCCGGAACTCATAGTCCCCCTCCTGGGCCACGTGGACGTTCCAGTGGCCGGTGCGGCCGGCGCCGGTCAGTGCATCGCGGATTTGGGATTGGTTCCAGGGGGTATAACCCGTGGTGATCCAGTCGTGACTGGTCAGAGTCGCCGGATTTTCCGCTTCGTGTCCCAGGTAGATCCGGGCGTCCTGGTCAAAGGCGGTCTCCAACTCGGCCCACCAGGAATCGTAGAAGTCCCTCAGTCGTTCCACCACCTGCGGATGCGACGGCGCGACATCCTGCTGTTGTGCAGGGTCGGCTTTGATGTCATAGAGCTCTTCGCCATTCACCAGCCGAAAAAGGGGACAGTCTGATTTTCTGAGTTCATATCTGCCCTTCGAAAGACGACAGGATCTCCGGCGGCAGGGGCTTGTCGAAGTCTTCCGAGATGTACACGCGGCCTTCCCAGCCTCCGGGTTGCCGCGGAGCGGCTCTCTGCCGGAGGGGACCCAGACGAGCCACGGGCTTTCCGGACCTGGCGATGATGATCTCCTCTCCTCCTGCCGCCCGATCGACAAGCTGGGAGAAAGACGACTTGGCTTCGTAAAGATTGTAGACCCTTGTAGCCATGTCCAACTCCGGATTGAATTGGGGACAGTCTATTGCTTCCGCTTCCGGTCTGTAATCAGTGCGGGCCGGCGGCCACGAGATTCATCAGATCACTCTCGATCGACTTCCAGTCCTGCGCCAGGTTGATCGAACACGCCCGGATTGGTCGGCTCATCAACTCGAACCGATAGTCGAATCCGCGGTCGACCGCGGCGTATAGTAGCCACCCTTCTGGTTGCGGACCCTCCGCACTCGTGTCTGCCGCCCAATTCATGACGTAGGAAAAAATCTGGTAGAGGTGGCTCGAGCGGACGCGCTGCTCACCGTATCGGCTGTCCAGAGGGTTTTTGTAGAACTTGGTGTCGAGGATAATTGTCCGTTCGGACGACTCCAGAACGATATCCGTATCCATGCCGGGCAGGTGCCGGAGATCCGCCTTGCGATTCTCTGCACCGAACCAGTCGATCTTGGGTGCACTGACCCTGTAGTTCGTTTCCCGCGCGTAGAAAGTCCTGACGAACGCTTGGAAGATGCGCCACATCTGCTGTTCATCCTCCCGGAAATCGTAGAACGTCGTGGTCCCCTTCTCCTGGTTCACCAGAAGATTGTCGTAGATCATTCGGCAGAGATGCAGGAGGAAACTGTAGAACCTGTTGTTGCGGTGGATCTGTACGGTGCGAAATAGCCTCGGAGACAGCGGGACATCAGAGACGGTGTCGAGCTTGCGGTACAGACGCTCGGCACGCCGGCGTTGGAATGGGTCAAGGACGGTGACGAGGGTGAGCTGGCGCAGTGTTGCTTTGAGGATCTGGTTCTGCGGGACGTCGTAGCTGAGATCATCAAAACTGCAATGGGTCTTTCCGTGAAGAAGAAGGGTTTTCTTGATCGTGGTCGGGAAGTCGAGCTTTCCCTTCAGTCCTCTGATGTCCTCATGGACGACGAGGTAGTCGCGATCCAACCCTCGCGACACGAGCCGGGACACACCCTCGTTCAGAACCTTGGCGA
>JAPOYZ010000382.1:2518-3130 GCA_026706325.1 Candidatus Aminicenantota bacterium | reverse complement strand
TTCATGGGTGCCCTTTCCTGGGGCTCACGGTCGCGAGATGGTTTCATCCAAATTCAGGAGCACCTGAGCCACACTGGTCCAGGCCATGAAATCTCCGGTTTCCGCCTTCTCGCGCGCATTTGCCGCATCCGGGGCGGAAGCGGACAGGTTCTGCAATTGAAGGCGATAGAGGGCGGTCAGATCCTGAAGCTCTCCTGAGGACGGACGGCGACCGACACAGAGACGAAATCCATGAGTGATCCGGTCGGTCGTTTCCGGACCCGTTTCCGAGATCATGCGGTGGGCCAGACCCCGGGCAGCTTCCAGAAAGGTCTGGTCGTTCATCAAGTTCAGCGCCTGTAGCGGCGTATTGGACCGGCTGCGGGCCACACAGGTGGACTCACGGCTGGGAGCATCGAAATTGGAGTAGAAAGGATAGGGACGAATCCGCTTCAAAAAGGTGTAGAGACCCCGCCGGTAGCGATCGTCACCGCGACCCGTGATCCAGGTGTCCGCCACGTACAGGTTGTCCCAGAGCCCCTTGGGCTGAGGCGGAAAGACGCTGGGACCGTAAGGCCTCAGATTGAGGAGTCCCGCGGTGCTCAGCGCGCTGTCCCGGATCATTTCGGCATC
>JAPOYZ010000382.1:0-2508 GCA_026706325.1 Candidatus Aminicenantota bacterium | reverse complement strand
TACTGCTTGGAGCGATCCTTTTGCCGCAGGGCCTCTCCCATCCTGGAATCTTGCCGATAGGCCGCCGATGTGACCATCAGACGATGCATGGCCTTCATGGACCAATTCTGATCCACGAACTCGGTGGCGAGCCAATCCAGAAGCTCCGGATGCGTGGGACGCTCGCCCTGCGTCCCCAGGTTTTCCGGCGTCGTTACCAGTGGCCGGCCGAAATGATCGGCCCAGAGCCGATTCATGGTGACCCGTCCCACCAGGGGGTTCTCCGGGGAGACGAGCCAGCGGGCCAGGGTCAGGCGATTGGGCCGTGTGTCGCTCTCGGGCAGGGCATGGAGCACCGAGGGGACGCCCGGATGGACCTCCTTGCCCGGGTCCAAAAAACTTCCCTTGACGAACAGATGGGTGGTCCGGGGCTTCTCCAGCTCCTTCATGACCAGGCTGTTGGGCGAGGTCAACTGTTTCCAGAAGACCAGAAGCTCGGAGAGCCGTTGCCGTTTCGGCGTCAGCAGGGGGGCGAAGCCGCGATAGTAGTCGTTCAGGATCCGGCGTTGGCCCTCGGTCCTCTGGCCGGCGGGAACGGCCAGAATGCGTTCTGCCCGCGTCGGGAGCTTGACGTTTCGGGCCGGATCCTGATTCCGGGTCACGGAAAAACGAAAACGGCCGATCGTCTTGCCCGGCTTCTCTCCCTCATGTCTCAGGCGGATGGTGAACCGGGTTCCACCCGTAAAGCCCAAGGGAGACTCGGGCAGGAAAATGGCCTGGCGTTCGACCCTGTTCTTTTGACTGGTCCCGCTGTTGGACCAGCCGGTGGTGGGGTCGCCGTCCAGGGCGCGGCGTATTCCCATGGTGACGGGATCGATCTCGGCCGCGGCGCCGCTGAAGGCCACAGGCGAAGAGGACCCCGCCGCCGCCAGAGGCTCCACCACCACTTCAAACTCGGTCAAAATGAACTCCCCGTCGGAACTCCGGCTGGACCCGCCGTGGGGCAGGCTGGGATCCGTCAGGGTTTCCAAACGGATGGCGGTGATCCCCTCGACCTGGGTCTCGGTCACGACCACATACGTTTCGCGCCCCGGTTTCGGTCCGGAAGCCAGCAGGGAACCGTCCCCCTGAAGGGTCAATTCCGCGCCGCCCAGGGAGAAATACGTGACCGGGTCCAGATCGTTCCAGGAGACCATCTCCGTGGCCGTTTGCGTCTCCCATTGCGTCCGCGCCGCCTCCAACTCCGGCGTGGAACGTTTCAATGCAGCCTTCAGCTCCACGATCTCACCCTCGATATCGGAGCGGTGAGAGGACAGATAGCCGGCGGGAGGCAGGGTGATGCTGGCGTTCTGCGGCCGGACCTTCGTCTTTGGGTTGTTCTCCTCCATCGTGTTGTTGAAGAAGGCGTACATCCGGAAGTACTCCTCCTGGGTGATGGGATCGTACTTGTGGTCGTGGCACTGGGCGCAGGCGATGGTGCTCCCGAGCCAGACGGTTCCGGTGGTCTCGACCCGGTCCAGGATGGCCGCCACCCGGTACTCCTCCGGGTCGGTCCCACCCTCGGTGTTGATCATGGTGTTGCGGTGGAATCCGGTGGCGATCTTCTGCTCGGGAGTGGCGTCGGTCAGCAGGTCCCCCGCGATCTGCTCGATGGTGAACTGGTCGAAGGGCATGTCGGAGCTGATGGCCTTGATCACCCAGTCGCGATAGAGCCACATGTTGCGCCGCCGGTCGTGGATGTAGCCGTTGGTGTCGGCATAGCGGGCCAGGTCCAGCCAGGGCCGCGCCCAGCGCTCTCCGTAGCGGGGCGAGGCCAGGAGCCGGTCGACCAGTCGCTCGTAGGCCAGCGGAAGTTCGTCTTCCACGAACGCGTCCACTTCCTCAGGAGTCGGCGGAAGCCCGATGAGATCCAGGGTCACGCGGCGGATCAACGTCTCCCGGGAGGCTTCCGGGGACGGTTCCAGGCCTTCCCGTTCCAACCGCTCCAGGACGAAGCGGTCGATCATATTGCGGACCCAGGACACATCATTGACCTTCGGCAGGGAAGGACGGACCGGCTTGACGTAGGCCCAGTGCTTCTTGACGCCGGCGCCGGTTCCATCGATGGCCTCGGTCCAGGGGGCTCCCTGATCCAGCCACGTACGGATCATCTCGACCTGGTCGCGGGGCAGGGTACCCGTGAGAGGCATGGGAGACCCCGGAGCGTCGCCGACGATCTTCCGGTAGAGGAGGCTCGAAGCACCGTCGCCGGGAAGGATGGCCGGTCCGGACTGGCCGCCCTTCAGGGCCGCCTCCCGGGTATCCAGGCGAAGACCGTTCATGCTCTGGTCGGCGCCGTGGCACTGGTTGCAGTTGGCTTCGAAGATGGGCCGGATGTCGCGGGCGAAGTCGACGTCCTGGTCTGCGGAGGGGGACGGGGCCGATCCGCTCATCAGGGCGTCGGTGCTCAAAACGCTGAGAATGCAAAGAAGCACCCAGGTCTGGAGCTGTCGGACTGGTGTCCAGCGCATATGCCAACCTCGATTCGGG
>JAPOYZ010000452.1 GCA_026706325.1 Candidatus Aminicenantota bacterium | reverse complement strand
TCCGGCTCTGGCCGGCCGTCGTCCGGGCCCAGGAGGACTTCACCATCGCCGTGATGCCCGACACCCAGAACTATGCTTCCGGCGACGGCGGGGGAACTCCCGAGATTTTCAAGGCCCAGACGCAGTGGATCGCCGAGAACCGGGAGGCTCTCAATATCGTCTACGTGGCTCACCTGGGAGATTGCGTCAATCATGCCGATCGGGAGGATCAGTGGCGGCATGCCGACGCTGCCTTCCGCAAGCTGGAGGGGACGCCGCCCATTCCCTACGGCATTGCCGTGGGCAATCATGACAAGTACATCTACCGCAGACTTCCGATCCGGATCGACGGCGTCCGCATCGAAACCACCCAGCTCTACAACCGTTTCTTCGGGATAGCACGGTTCAAGGACAGACCCTGGTTCGGCAAGAACCACGGGGACGACAACGACAATTTCTACCACCTGTTGAGTGCGGGCGGGCTGGATTTCATCCTGGTTTTCCTGGAGTTCGCTGCCGGCAGCGACGTCCTGGGCTGGGCCGATGAGGTCCTGAAGGAACACAGCGACAGGCGGGCCATTGTCGTCAGCCACAGCCTGCTCAAGCTCGACAGGACCTTCAGCCATCAGGGGCAAACCGTCTACGACGTGATGAAGGACAACCCCAATTTCTTCATGATGCTCTGCGGGCACGTCCTGGGCGAGGCTCTCAGGAAAGATACCTACAACGGCAACCGGGTCTACAGCCTCTTGTCCGATTATCAGGGCCGGGCAAGGGGAGGCGACGGTTGGCTGAGGATCATGAAGTTCTCACCGACCCGGAACCGGATCGAGGTGAGCACCTATTCGCCGACCCTGGACAGGTACGAGCGAGACGCCGACAGCCAGTTCACCCTGGAGTACGACATGTCCTCCGATTAATTCTCCGTTTCCTGCAACGGAAAGCCCCCGTTGGGGGGATCGAAGTAGCCGTTGCCGTCGACGTCGACAAAGACCGGGTTGGTGAAGGAGAAGGAGCGGTAGTTTTCGAAGGGCTTCTCCCAGGGGGTCTGGGAAGAGGCGATCACCAGAACCCAGCTATCCTGCCGGCAGTCCACCATCAGTTCAGTGTCGAATTTCCAGGGCTGCTCCTTTTCTTCCGGGGGTGGCACCGACCAGGTCTTGATCACTTCGCCGTTTCGAATGACTTCCAGGGTTTCTACCGGAATCCAGGGAGCCGATTGCAGCCGGATTCGGAGGGAAACGGAACGATCCAGGTCGGTGATCACCGATCCCACCGGCGAACCGTTGCCGGTGAAGTGGAGAAAGGGTCCCAGACTGCCGGTGACGGCTCGCCGCTTGACGGCCTGGACGACCTTGCGAGGGTCGATTTCCCAGGGATTGTCGGTTTCCGAGGCCACGTAGTTGCGGGGATAGCCGAGGGAGTCCTTGGGATAGGCGTGAGCATCGGTGTTGGCCACGCCGGCCATCAGCGTCCCGCGATTCAGCAGTCCGTACCAGTCCCGGAGTTTCTGGTCGACCAGTTTGGTGCGGCCGATGATCGTTTCGCTCTTGTCGGTGATGGCGTTTAAGATCTCGACACTGTCGAATCCGGTTTCGAAATAGGGGTAGTCGAAGGTTCCGGTGTCCGCGTTGAGCCGCTCGTCGAAATAGCCGCTGATGGGGCTGGAGGTCCACCGACGCGGGTGGTTGATCTGCACGATCTGCTCGCCCGGTTCCCGTCGGACGATGCGCAGGAATTCCGCCGGGGTCCGGATGCCGTGGCGAAACTCGCGCCGGCCCCAGCGATCGATCTCCAGGGGAAAGCTGTTGAAGTGGCCGAAGGCGGTGTCGATTTCCGAACCGACAGTGGACGTAATGAAACGCTCCAGCTTGAGCGCGCGAATGTGGGGGGAATAGTCCTTCAGGATGTTGTGGTCGGTGGCCGTGAGCAGGTCGATCCCTTCGGCAGCCGACGTCATGGCCCCGTCCCGCATGGCGTACTGGAGATGGAGGTGAAAATCGGCCGAGATGAACCCGGTGGTATCCACGACTCGCTCAAGGGTCGAGTTCAAATAGGCCGTCTTGCCTTCTTCGATCTTGATCTTCTGCCGGTCCAGCGAGTATTCGGTTCCGCGCGACACATAGACCTGGTATTCGCCGACGGGGAGTGTCTTCAGATCCCGGCCGGAAGCGGTCACCAGGAAGTGCTGGAAGCGCCCCACCGTGGGCAGTTCCTCCCGTCCGTCGTCGTAAGTGAAGTAGAGCCGGGCGGGCATGTGCAGATTGGACCCGGCTTCCTTGACTTCCAGGGCGAGCTTGCCGACTTTCCCACCCTGTTGGAGGACGTGAATCTCGTCGGGGTCGGGTTCGGAAGCAGGCAGAATTTCCTTCCAGTGGCTTCCCAGCGTCCCGATCAGCAGGGCCAGCAGAAGTCCCACCCGCATCCTGGATGATTTCGAAAGGCGTGTCGTCGGCATTGGATCTCCTCCCCCGGCAGGTCCCGGTTTGCTTCAGGCGCGTTCTTGGATTCGGCGGAAACGGCTTGCCCTGCATTATCCACCGGATCACTACCCATGCGCCAAGTAAGAATAGCCCTATGCAAGAAAATTTATAGGATCGAAGAACTACGTAGTATATGGAGCCTATTGCGGAATTCAGGCGGTCGATCCTGCCGGAGGGTGTTTGGGGAAGTCCATGAAGACGCACTTTCCCGGGCGCCGGCCGATCTCCTTCCAGGAAGAAATCTCGAAATCGGCGCAAAACACGCCGCAGGTCGGAAGGTTGTCCAGGAATGCACTGCAGATGGAGTTGATCAGGTCCGTCAACCCCGGGTTGTGGCCGACCAGAAAGACCGTATCCTCGGCATCGTCCAGTCCCTGGAGGATGCCGATCAAGTCGGCGAAACCGGCGCCGTAGAGTCGGTCCATGGGGGTGATGCGCCCGGCGGGAAATCCAATGGCGCCGGCAATGACCTCGGCCGTCCGGATGGCCCGCCTGGCCGGGCTGGTGAGGAGGCGGTCCGGAACCAGGGAGCGCCGGGCCAGCCGCCTGCCCATTTCGGGGGCGTCGGTCTTGCCGCGCTTGTTCAGAGGACGGTCGAAATCCCTCAACCCGGGGTCTTTCCAACTGGACTTGGCATGGCGGATGACAACCAGTCGCTTCATCGTCAGGAATC
>JAPOYZ010000006.1 GCA_026706325.1 Candidatus Aminicenantota bacterium | reverse complement strand
CGGAGCAGGGATTGCAAGCGTTGATGGGGCCCGCGTTGGGACTGGTGTGCCACTCATTGAGAGTGGTCTTGAATTGCAGGCCGGGATCACCGCACTGCCAAGTCGCTTCGGCAATCCACTGCATCATGTCGGCAGCCTTGTAGACGCGGTCGACCTTGCCGTCGGTGACCCGTCGAGTTCGCCACTCGCCGTCGGAAATCACTGCCTTCATGAATTCATCGGTCACTCCGACACTGTTGTTGGCGTTCTGGAATTGGACGGACCGGTAGGCCTCGCCATCGATGGAGTCGTCGTATCCCAATTCGATGAGCTGTTGAGCCTTCTTCTCCTCCTTGGCCTTGCACCAGATGTATTCCTCGATGTCGGGATGTTCGGCGTCCAGGATGACCATCTTGGCGGCCCGGCGCGTTGCGCCGCCGCTTTTGATCGCTCCGGCGAAGCTGTCGTATCCCCGCATGAAGGAGACGGGACCCGAGGCGAAGCCGCCGGCGGCGAGGGGTTCCGTGGAGGCGCGGATCTTGGACAGGTTCACGCCCGAGCCGGACCCACCCTTGAAGATGGTGGCTTCGGTCCGGGCCAGCTTCATGATGTGCTCCATGGAATCGTCCACGGTGTTGATGAAGCAGGCGGAGCACTGGGGCTTCTTTTTGATCCCGACGTTGAACTGAACGGGCGAATTTAACGCCGCGACCTGGTGCAGCAGCAGGTAGCTCAATTCGTAGTTGAAGGTCTTGGCGTCGGTGTCCGAGTCGAAGTAATCCGTCTTGGAACCCCAACCCGTGATGGTGTCGACGATGCGCCCGATGAGCTGCTTGACGCTCCGCTCCCGCCCGGGAGTGCCCAGATGGCCGCGGAAGTATTTGCTGGAAACGATGTCGGTGGCCCGTTGGGACCAGAACTTGGGAAACTCCAGATCGTCTTGGCGGAAACTGACCTTGCCCGTCTTCCAGTCCTTGATTTCAGCGGAACGCGTCTCCCATTCCACGTCATCGAAGGGATGGATGTCGGGTCTGGAGAAATGGTGCTCAAGTCCAATCCGAAACCCCGATACCGCTTCCGCCAGCTTCGCCATACTCCCCTCCCCGCAAATGATTTACTGAATTTTCACAAAAAGTGCGGCGGATTGTAGCAGGGGCCTCTGACAGGATGAGGAGGATCGAACCGTCGCCGTCGGAACTTGGGGACGAAGTCGCACCTCCGGTTCCTCCGATCAATTCCTGCGGAATCCGGCACGTCCGGCCTGGAACCGAAAACGGCCCCTCAGGAGGGGCGTTTTCCGAACAGTTTCGACCCGATCCTGAGCAAGGTGGCCCCTTCCTCGATGGCGACGCGATAGTCGTGGCTCATCCCCATGGAAAGCCCGGTGACGGGCTCCGGCCGGGTCCGGCTGATTTCCCGGGCCAATCGGGCCAACTGGCGAAAATAGGGTCTCGAGGCTTCCGGGTCCGCGGCATAGGGCGGAATGGCCATCAGGCCCCGGAGAACCAGAGGCGGCGACCGGTCCACCAGCCTCACGAGCTGTCCCGCGGCGCCGGGGCCGACGCCGTATTTCTGTGCCTCCCGGCCCAGATTGACCTGGATGTAGACGGGGAGAGCCTTTCCCATCTCCCGGGCGCATCGGGCCACCCTCGACACGAGCTTCTCGCTGTCCAGGGTCTGGATCACGTCGAAGAGCTGGACCGCCCGGCGCACCTTGTTGGATTGGAGATGGCCGATCAGATGCCACTCCAGTGCGGAATCGCCCACGGCGGGAATCTTGGCCGCGGCCTCCTGAACGCGATTTTCGCCGAACCGGATCTGGCCGGCCCCGGCGGCGTGTGAAACGACCGCGGCGGGAAACACCTTGGTCACGGCCAGAAGCTGAATGTCGCGCCCGTCCCGGCCGCAGGACCGCGCCGTCCGGTCGATTTCGGCCAGCAGACTGTCCAGTCGCGATCTCAAACCCTGCATCGGCAACCAGTATATCCGAGGGCAAACAATGAGCGCTCTTCGAACTCAACGAGTGAGCGGCAGATCCGGCAACCTGCACCCACCGGGCCGTATGGTACTATGTGCAACCCTTGTTTCAGGACCAGCCGGAAGGCCTGCAACTCGGCGGCGGCGGGGGATCCGTGGGCCGATTCATAGCACTCGAAGGCATCGAGGGTTCGGGAAAAACGCTGCAGTTGTCGCTGCTGTCGGAAGAGTTCAAGAGACGCGGCATCCCCATCGTCGTGACCCGGGAGCCGGGCGGCACTCCCTTCGGGTCCCGGCTGCGCCGCATCCTCCTGGAATCCGAGGGACCTGGCCGGGAGGCCGAGGCCGAACTGCTATTGTACCTGGCGGACCGTTTTCAGCATCTGGCGGAGGTGATCGAACCGGCGCTCCGGCAGGGGCGAACGGTCCTTTGCGATCGCTACCACGCCGCGACGCTGGCCTATCAGGGTTACGCCCGCGGCATCGGATTCCCGCTGGTCGATGAACTCGCACGTCCTCTCGGGATCCGCATGCCCGATCTGACCCTGATCCTGGATCTGGAAGTGGAATCCGGGTTGGCTCGCGCCCGCAGGAGGAATGCCGTCGAGGGCAACCAGGCTTGGGGCCGCTTCGAAGCCGAGACCATGCGGTTCCACCGGCGGGTCCGGGAGGGATATCGACTCTTGGCAGAGCGGGACCCGGACCGGATCTCGCTGGTTGACGCTTCCGGAGACCCGCAAGAGACTCTGAAGAAACTGCTGTCCGAACTGGAGGGGAAAGCACTGATCGGCTAGCCCGCACTGCTCGCCAGGCGGGGCCGCCGGCAAGGCGAAGAGATGGCCGCCAAGCGTCGCGCCGCCAAGCGCAGTCGGTCCGCCGGTTCCGGTTCCGGCGTGTCGCCGGGATATGCCTTGGTCCGGCTGAAGGATTTCATCGGAAATCAAGAGCTGGTCACGCGGGTGAAGAGAGCCTCCCTCCCCCAGTCTGCTCTCTTTGCCGGACCCGAAGGAGTCGGCAAGAAGACCCTGGCGCTGGGCCTCGCCGCCCGGACCGACTGTAGAAACCGGTCCGCCGGGGACTTCTGCGGAAACTGCGAATCGTGCGCGAAGGTGGCGGGAGGCAACCATCCGGATATCCGCCTCATCCAGGCCACCGGGGCTTCCATCGGGATCGAGACCATCCGCCAGTTGACCCGGGAAGCCCG
>JAPOYZ010000337.1 GCA_026706325.1 Candidatus Aminicenantota bacterium | reverse complement strand
GGTCGTTTCCGGGTCCGTCGGCGCGGCCCTTGCGGTGTTCGTTCTGGCCGGAGCGACGGATCTGTTGGACGGACTCATCGCCCGGAAATACGGCCAGTGGACCGCCCTGGGCCGGTTTCTGGATCCCTTGGCCGACAAGCTCCTGATGGTCGGCGCCTTGGTCGTGCTCTCCTTGGAGAATCCGGCACTGGAGGTCCGGATACCGCATTGGTTGACTCTGTCGGTGGTGGCGCGGGACCTGATACTCGGAATCGCGGCCCTCTCGACCTACGTCTTGTCCGGCACGAAGGCGTTTCCGCCGTCCATGCTGGGCAAATTGTCCACCCTTGCCCAGTTCACAACCATTCTGGCGGTCCTGGTGGACAACGTGATCCCGTGGCGACTGCCGTTTCACGCAGGTCTCTTCGGTCTGACGGCCCTGGTGACGGTAGGCAGCGGCGTCCAATACCTGGTCCGCGGCGTGCGTATCTTGGCCTGTAATCGGGGGTGAATCGCCTGTTTTTGGGTAGCTGAGTCAGCTTGGTCATGAAATTCCGCAACCTGAGGCTGGAGATCGATTCGGGAGGGGTGGCCGAGCTCACCCTGGAGCGGCCGGAGGTCCTGAACGCCTTGAACGAGGAAACGATTCGGGAGTTGGATGACGCCTTCCGGTCCCTGGAACGGGATGAAAAAGTCCGTATCGTGCTCCTCTCAGGAGCCGGGAAGGCATTCTCCGCCGGGGCCGACATCCCTGAGGTCCGCCGGTTGGACGCCGAGACCTCCCAGGCATTCTCCCGGCGTGGCCATGCTGTCCTGAATCGTATCGAGCGCGGGCCGAAACCGGTTCTGGCTGCGGTGCGGGGCTTTTGCCTTGGCGGGGGCTGCGAGCTGGCGTTGGCGTGTCACATCCGGATTGCCGGGTCGGATGCTCGAATTGGATTGCCTGAAGTGAGGCTGGGCATCATTCCCGGATACGGCGGCACGCAACGCCTGGCACGAATCGTGGGACGCTCCAAGGCTCTCGAGTTGTTGCTTTGCGGGAGGACCATGACGGCCCAGGAGGCCCTGGCGGCCGGTCTGGTGGTCCGCGTCGTGGAACCGGACGATCTCCTGCCCACCTGTCGAGAACTGGCGTCCCGGATCGCCGGTCAGGCCCCTTTGGCCGTCAGGTACTGTTTTGAGGCGGTCAACCGGGGTTACGACCTGCCCCTGCAAGCGGGACTCGACCTGGAAACGGCCCTCTTCGGGCTGGCTTCCGGCACGGATGACATGAAGGAGGGGACCCGGGCCTTCATGGAAAAGAGACGGCCCCGTTTCAAGGGCCGGTGATGCGGAAAGCCTCGCAGCTCGTGGTATGAGTCACTGCGGAGTGCAAGTCGTAGTAGACTGGGGTCCGGGAGAAACGGTCGTGAAGGAAATCACAGGACGCATGAATGGCGCGGATCTCAGGATCGGTGTGGTGGTCAGCCGGTTCAACGAGTTGGTCACCAATCGGCTTCTGAAGGGCGCGTTGGGCGTGCTCCACCGGCACGGAGTCCCGGATGACGGCGTGACCGTCGTTCATGTGCCTGGCAGCTTCGAAATCCCGTTCGCCGCACGGAAACTGGCGACGTCCGGGATCTGCGACGCGGTGGTCTGCCTCGGAGCCCTGATTCGGGGAGAGACGGACCATTACGAATACCTGGCTTCGCATGTGACGGGGGCCCTGTCACGATTGGCATTGGAGCAGGGTGTCCCCATCACCTACGGCCTGATCACAGCGGATACCACCGAACAAGCCATCAATCGCGCCGGCTTGAAACATGGCAACAAGGGGGCGGAAGCGGCGTCCGCCGCGGTGGAAATGGCCGACTTGGCCCGCCGGAAGCTGGCGGACGGCTGATGGGCAAGATGGATGGGCGGAGGGGATGCGCTCCCTGGCCTCCCGCGCCGGTGTTCAAGCCGGGAATGACCTCCTTCCGGGTTCAGGACGATCGAGCCCACCGGCTGGAGGGACCCCTCTTCGGGTTCAGTAGTCCGGTATGAGCCGACGGAGGGCGCGCGAATATGCCCTGCAGATGCTCTATCAGCAGGAATTGACCCGGGACCCGGGCGCCGTCGTAGAACGGTCCTTCTGGGACCGCCATGCCGCGGCCGCAGAGGCCCGCAGCTTTGCAGGCCGCCTGTTCGGGAAGTCTCTGCAGGACAGGAGCAGGATCGACGGCCTGATCCAACGGCATTGCGACAACTGGAAATTGAGGCGAATTTCGGCGGTCGATCGAAACGTGCTGCGCATGGGGGTCGCCGAGTTCCTCTTTCTGGACACGCCCAAGGTGGTAGTCATCAACGAGGCCATCGAGATCGCGCGAAAATTTGGGACCGAACGGTCAGCGGACTTCGTCAACGGTATCCTGGATGCCATCCGCAAGGAACTGGATGCCGAACGGGAGACCGGTTGAGGCAAGAGCCGTGACGGGCGCCGAATGCCACGCAGGAAAGACCCGGCAGCAGGGAACGGAAAGATGACTTCCGGCAGCGAGCTGATCGGCCGGCGGATGGAGAAGCTGCAGCGCATTCGCGCCGGCGGCCATGATCCCTATCCCGCCAACTACAACCTGACCCACGAGATTCCCCGGATTCTGGAGAACTACTCCCGCCTGGAAGCTGCGGAGCTGGAGTCCGCGCGGAACAGGGTTCGAACCGCCGGCCGCATCGTTTCGATCCGCGGCCACGGCAAGGTGAGCTTCGCCCACCTGAGCCAGGGCGGCGGCCGGCTCCAGATCTACGTGCGCCGGGACCGGGTGGGACCGGAGGATCACGATCTGTTCCGGTTGCTGGACATTGGGGACTTTCTGGGAGTGGAAGGCGAGTTGCTGCGGACCCGGACGGGAGAACTGACCGTCTTCGCCGATTCGGTGCAGTTGTTGTCCAAGTCGATGCGGCCCCTTCCCGAGAAGTGGCACGGCCTGGCCGACGTCGAGGTGCGGTACCGTCAACGCTATCTGGACCTGATGGCCAACCCGCGGGTGCGGTCCGTATTCGTCCGCCGCAACCGGATCATCTCGTTCCTCCGCCGCTTTCTGGAGGACAGGGGGTTCCTGGAGGTGGAGACCCCGATGATGCAGACGCTGGCGGGGGGCGCGACGGCGCGGCCCTTCAAGACCTATCACGAAGCGCTGGGAATCCCCTTGTTCCTGAGGATTGCGCCGGAGCTCTACCTCAAACGCCTGG
>JAPOYZ010000445.1 GCA_026706325.1 Candidatus Aminicenantota bacterium | reverse complement strand
ATCTGGAATTCCAGGTCGCCGATGCGCTCCCGGATGACTCCGTCGCCATGGTAGACCACTTCCTCCTGGCCCGAGGCCACCGGCGAAAGGGTCTCGTTGATGCTGTTGACGATGGTGGTGATCTGGGGGAATTCCCGCAACAGTTCGGCGCACAACAGCTTCATGCGTTCCGGACGCCCGCGGCGGGTCACCAGATTGACCATGAAGTCGCCCGTGTTGGAGCCGATTCGGATCACCAGGTTGCGAAGATAACCTTCACCCGAATAAGTGCTGTAGACTTGCCAGCCCTCCTCCATGGCGAGTCTTCGAACCCGATTGACCACCTGGACACTGACGGGACTCTGGAGAAAACAGGTTTCCAGATCCAGGATCTTGTCGTGGCGCTTGGGTATGTGAAGGCCCAGGGCGAAACCCTTTCTGAGCGGCGCTCCACTTTGGATCTCCTCCGGCATCAACCACCGGTTGGGCCCAAAGCTGAACTCCATCTTGTTGCGGTAGTAGAAGACGCTGGGAGAGGGCACCGTGGATTTCACCTCGACCCCGGTGACCCCTCCCAGGTGCCGGAGAGTCTCTTCCACCTGCGCCCGCTTGAAGGAGAGCTGGCTCCGGTAGTCCACGTTCTGACAACTGCATCCTCCACAGGTGCCGAAGTAGCGGCAGGCCGGCGAGACCCGGCAGGGAGACAGCTCCAGCACCTGCTCCACCACGGCTTCCGCGTGCTGGCGTTTCTTCTTGACGACGCGGGCCCGGACCCGGTCTCCCGGGACACCGTTCCGGACCAGGATGACCAGTCCGTTCCGGCGCGCCACCGAGACCCCCTTGTAGGCGGCCGACTCGACTTCCAGCTCCACAACATCGCCGCGGCTCAACATGACGCTTCACCCGATTCCGGGAGGCGATCATAGCAGATGCGCCTCGGGCCACGGCATGAGGATCCGGGGCGGGACCGTCGTCCGAAGGCTCTTCCCAGGGGCGCCACAGGTCTTGAACGGCGGGGTGCCGTGGCGTCGTCCGAGACGGGGTGCTAAGGTGTAAGGCTATGATTTTTCAACTCTTCGCGACGCGCTTCGGCAGGCTTTCCGGGATCCCTTCCAGGCGCTGGTCCACGGGACTGCTGCTGACCGGGCTCCTCCTGCTGCCCGGCCCACGCCTGTTTGCCCGAACCTTGGACATCTACTTCATCGACGCCGAAGGGGGCGCCGCGACGTTCATCGTCACGCCGCTGAAGGAATCGATTCTCGTCGACACGGGATGGAGGAGAGAGGACGGCCGGGACGCCAAGAGAATCGAGGCCGTGGCCCGGGCGGCGGGCCTCGAACGAATCACCTACCTGGTGACGACCCACTTCCACCGGGACCACTACGGCGGCATCGGACGCCTGGTTCAATTGATCCCCGTCGACAACTTCCTGGATCACGGGCCCATGGACGAGCTCAAGGAGGATCCGCAATTCCCCCTCTACTACACGGAGTACATCCGGGCCACACGGGGGAACCGGCAGCGGATCCGGCCTGGAGACACCATCCCCCTCCGGAGCCTTCAGGTGCCGCTCAAGCTCCTCTGCGTGTCTGCCGCCGGCGATACGCTCAAGGGCGAGGGCCCCGCCAATCCCGCCTGCGGGAAGCTTACCCGGAAGAAAAAGGACACCACCGACAATGCCAGAAGCGTGGGGCTGCTCCTGAGCTACGGGGCATTCGAGTTTCTGGATCTGGGCGACCTGACCTGGAACGTGGAATCGCGCCTGGCGTGTCCTTCGAACCTGCTGGGGCAGGTGGACCTCTACCAGACCACCCACCACGGGCTCGCCAACAGCAACAACCCGGTCCTGGTCTCGGCCGTCGCCCCACGGGTGGCCGTCTTCAACAACGGCTCGCGCAAAGGGGCCGCCCCGGAGGTCTTCAACCTGCTGAAGTCGCTCCCCTCCGTCGACGCCATCTTCCAGGTCCACAAGAACCTGGATTCCGGTCCGGGCGGCAACGCCCCGGAGGATTTCATCGCCAACCTGGGGGGCGACGAGGACTGCGCCGGCCACCTGCTGAAGGTGTCGGTGAGCGCGGACGGTTCCACCTACGCCGTCACCAACGGCCGCAACAACCTGAGCCGGACCTTCTTCACCCGCTGAGGCGCTCCTGACTGAAATTCCTGCTCATTTTCTTGAGAAGATTCGCGGACACTGGCAGACTAAGCTAAACTTAGCTAATAGAGGATGCAAAGATGCAGGTGAACATGCACGAAGCGAAATCGCAACTGTCGCGCCTGGGCAAATTGGCCTGGGAAGGAGAGGAAATCGTGATCGCCAGGGCCGGCGAACCCTGGCTGCGTTTGACGCCCTATAGAAAGCGCCTCGAAGAAAGAAAGCCGGGGGGATTTGAGGGGCAGTTCTGGATGTCTCCAGACTTCGACGAGGAAGACGAGGAACTCATCGAGTTGATCGAGAATCCCAAGATCTTTCCGGATGAGGACTGAATATGCGCCGGTTGTTGCTGGATACCCACGCGTTGGTATGGTGGGCTTCCGACCATAAGCGGTTGGCTACTCGTGCTCATGCGGCCATCGCCAATCCAAGCAACTATGTTTTCGTCAGCGCAATTAGCGCTTGGGAAATCGCAGTCAAGATGGCGAAAGGACGTATTGAGGCTCCAGACAACTTGGCGGCGGTGGTCGAAGAAAAGGGCTTCGCACATCTACCTCTTACTTTCCATCATGCAGAACATGCGGCGCGGCTTCCCATGCATCACCGGGATCCGTTCGACCGGTTTCTGATTGCCCAGGCTCAAATCGAGGGCCTCACCATCGTCACCCGGGATGCCCGAATTCCATTCTACGGAGTGCGCACGATGCAGGCCTAGGAGCCTGTTTCGGGGACGGCGAAAGGTTCCAGCGACAGAGAGGTCGGCCGGTTCGTCAGCAGTTGGGACATGAGCAGACCGGAGGCCGGCGAAAGCAGCATACCGTTGCTGTTGTGCGCCGTGGCGACATAGAGGTTTTCGAAGTCCTTGAGGCGTCCCAGATAGGGTCCACCCCGGCGAACGGCCGGGCGCAGACCGGCCCATGAGGTCACGAACGTGGCATCCGACAGGCCCGGAGCCACATGATATGCCCATTCGAGCAGTTCCAGGACCCCGTGCACCGTGCTCGTCTTGTCGAAACCGACCGCTTCCTCGGTGGCGCCGACCAGGAGCTTGCCGTCACTTCTCGGCACCAGGTAGTGGCCGTTGTTGTTCACGATCTGACCCAGTTTTCCCGGCAGCGACTCCAGGAGCACGATTTCGCCCTTGGAGGAATAGACGGGCAGGTTGACTCCCACCCGGTCGCCCACCAGACCGGACCAGGCACCCGTGGCAAGGACGAAGCTACCCCCTTGGATTCGCTCCTCGGGAGTCAGAATATCGGTCACGCGTCCGGACCGGACCTTCATTTCCACCACCGGACTGTGCTCCAGGATCCGCGTTCCCAGCCTTTGGGCCGCCAGCGAAAGCGCCCGCACCAGGCGGGGAGGCCGGATCGAGCCGTCTCCGGGGAAACGGATCGCGGCCCGGGCCTCCCGATTGAGCGCCGGTTCCAGCTCGAACAGGTCGGCCGGCTCCAGGAACTCGACCTCGAGGCCCGTCAGAACGGAACCGCGATAGTAGTTCCTGGCTCTCTCGACTCCTTCGTCTTCCAGAAAGACATGAACCCCGCCGCTGAGCCGATACTCGGGATCGACTCCGCTCAGCTCAATGAGCTCCTTGATCAGCGACTCGAAAAGACCCCGGCTCAACGTTGCCAGACGCTCGTAGGGATGGGTGCTCGCGGGGCGTGCGTGGGTCAGGATGCCGGCGGAAGCCCAGGAGGCTTCTCTTCCGACCCGGCCCCGTTCCAGAACCAGGACCGACACGCCCACTTTGGCCAGATGGTAGGCGACGGAGCAGCCGATGACTCCCGCGCCCACGACAACGACGTCCGCGGACTTCGTCTTCACCATGATTCTAAGGAGCTTATTCTAAGTGCACCCAGGAAAAGCCGCCACAGATCCGGGCGTTTATCGTGTCCCGGCGAACGCCGGCCACATGGGTGCGGTCGAGATCAGCTCCAGATCAGAGGTAGCCACCAGTTGGCCGCCGCGAACAATAAAACGGCGAAAAAAAGGTTCAGAGCCAAGCCGGCGCGGATCATTTCTCCGATCCTCAGATGCCCCGATCCGAAGACGATGGCATTGGGCGGGGTGGCCACCGGAAGCATGAAGGCGCAGGACGCCGCCGTGGTGGCGGCCAGCATCAGCGGATAAGGCTCCTCGCCGGTGGCCGCGCCGAGGGCCGCCATGATGGGGATGAAGATGGTCGCCGTCGCGGTGTTGGAGGTGAGCTCGGTGAGGAAGATGACCACCAGGGTCGCCGCCAATACCAGCACGGCATGAGGAAACCCTTCCAGAATCGACAACCGGTCGGCCATCCAGGTTCCGAGGCCAGATTCCTGGATCCCGTTGGCCAGGGCCAGACCTCCGCCGAACAGGATCAGCACCCCCCAGGGAATCTCCTTGGCGTCGGACCATTCCAGGAGCTTGGGCTGCCGTACGGAAAGCGCGAACAGCAGGAGCGCCCCGAGGATGGCGATCATGGTATCGCTCACGTCCTCGAGACCGGCCCGAACGAACCCGTGGGGCCAGAGGCCGCGCAAGATCCAGAGGCCGGCCACGGAGGCGGAGATCAGGAGAACTCTCTTCTCGGCGGTTCCCATGGCGCCCAGGGAGGCGAGCTCCCGCCGAATGAGGCCGCCGCCGGAGCCGGAACGGCGTCCCCGCCCCAGGGGACAGGCGATTCGGGTCAGGTAGAACCATGCCAGGGGAACTCCTGCGGCCACCAGCGGAACTCCGTAGAGCATCCAGTCCAGGAAGGTTACGGTCCGGTCCATGCCGGACTCGAGATAACCCACGAAGATGGCGTTGGGAGGACTGCCTACGATGGTTCCCAACCCTCCGATAGAGGCTGCATAGGCCACTCCCAGCATCATGGCCTTGCCGAAGTGGGACCCGGAGCCCCCACCCGGACCCTGCACCTGGGTCACCACCCCCAGGGCAATGGGAACCATCATCACCACGCACGCCGTGTTGGAGATCCACATGGAGAGGAGCGCCGTGGCCGCCATGACGCCCAGGACGACACGGCGGGGTTCCAGGCCGAACAACCCGACGGCCCTGAGGGCGACGCGGCGTGCGAGACCCGATTTCTTGAATGCCGCCGAAAGCAGGAACCCGCCCAGGAACAGGAAGATGACGGGGTGGCCATAGGAGAGGGTCACCTCCTTGGCCGGCACCACTCCGCTGGCGGGGAAAAGGACGATGGGAAGCAGGGCGGTGGCCGGGAGCGGTATCGCCTCGGTCATCCACCAACAGGCCATCCAGAGAGCCACGGCTCCGACGGCCAGCGCCTCTCCTTGGAGCGCTCCCTGCCCCAGCCAGAGAACGCACAGGTAGAGCAGCGGACCCAGGAGAAGGCCCAACTGCCGGACCCAATCGGTCCCCGAAGTGCCCTGGATTGGGGCCGAGCCGAAGTTTGAATCTTTCTTGTTCGCCATGGGATTCGATTCCGAGTTGAGAACTTATCAGTTCCGCGGTGGGATTTCCGGCCCTTGGAAGGAGGATGTCCTTGAAGAGTAGAGGGGGAGGGTAGAAAGGGAAAGGGTAGAGGGGGAGGGTAAAGGGGGGACTTTCAGTCCCCCCTAACCCCCCCGGGACGGCGACAGGAAAGTCGCCGCTCCTCCCTTGCGGGAAACGCTTTCCCGGCATACCCTTTGACCTCGAATCTCTCAACTGAGGTCCCCGACATGACGAATTACATCCTCGGCTCGTTCCGGCTCGCATCCCGCGTCCTCCGTGCTCCTCTGAGCTGCTTTTGCCTGATCTGGGCGGTGTTGATCCCGCAGCTCGCTCAAGGCGAGGACTGGCCCCAATGGAGGGGGCCGAATCGGGATGGAGTCTGGCGGGAGAACGGGATCGTCTCCGAACTCCCTGAGCAGTTGAACTTCAAATGGCGGATGGAGATCGGCCAGGGCTATGCCGGTCCCGCGGTGGTGGGAAACCGGCTCTACGTCACCGACCTGGTGTCGGGCTCGGAGGACCGGTCTTCGGGCGGCAACCGGGAACGGGTGCTCTGCCTGGACGCCGGGACCGGCGCCACTCTCTGGAAGCACGAATACGCCTGCGACTACGAGATCTCCTACCCGCAAGGACCTCGCGCCACTCCCACCGTGGATCAGGGCAAGGTCTACACGCTGGGTGCCATGGGCGACCTCATCTGCCTGGACGCCGCCACCGGAGAGGTCCGGTGGTCCCGGAACTACATCCGGGATTTCGGCGCCCAGCCGCCCATCTGGGGATTTTCCGCCGCCCCTCTGGTGGACGGCCAAAAGCTCATCGTGATCGCCGGGGGGAGCGAGAACCGGTGCGTCCTGGCCCTGGACAAGGAGACGGGCCGCGAAATCTGGCGATCGCTGGAAGCCGACGAACCGGGCTACTCGGCGCCGGTCATCTTTGAGTTCGGCGGCGCCCGCCAACTCATCATCTGGAATCCAAAAGGACTCTACGGACTCGATCCGGAGACGGGGCAAGCCTACTGGAGCCGGGAGTTCCCCGTCCGCAACGGGCTCACCCTGGCCACCCCCATCTTCGATCCCGACCGGAACCTCCTGTTCGTGAGCGCCTTTTACGACGGTCCTCTCATGATGCGCACCGGCGCCGACCGGCCTTCGGCAGCGCTCCTCTGGAAGGGCAGGAGCACCAGCGAGATCGAGACCGACGGCCTGCACTCCCTCATGTGCACGCCGGTCCTGGACCGGGGGCATCTCTACGGTGTGGACAGCTACGGTCAGCTTCGCTGTCTGGACGCGCTGACTGGACAGCGGGTGTGGGAGACGCTGAAAGCTACGGGAAAGGGACGCTGGTGGAACGCCTTCCTGGTCCGGCACCAGAACCGGTTCATCATCCTCAACGAGCAGGGTGAGATGATCTTCGCCCGTCTCTCGCCCGACGGTTACCGGGAGACGAGCAGGACGACCCTGATCGAGCCGGTGGTTCCCGTCCGGAGGCGCCTCACCGTCTGGTCGCACCCCGCCTTCGCCAACCGGTCCATCTACGCCCGGAACAACCGGTCGATCGTCTGCGCCGATCTGTCCGCCCGCTGAGACGCTGCGTCCGCCGGGCTAAGTCACCAGCCGCGTCGACCAGTGGTCCCGGTACTCCCGGGTCAACAGGGCGTTGGCCTCCGGGTCGTCCGTGATGGTCTCGGTGGCGGGATCGAATGAGAAGCTGCCCCGGGTCCGGGCCGCGATGTTCCCCAGGTGGCAGAGCGATGTGGACAGGTGCCCCACCTCCGCGTCGCAATTGGGCGTCTCACGAGTCCGGATGCAGTTGATGAAGTTGACGTAGTGTTCCCGGCCGCGCCTGACCTCGGCCAGTTCCTGCCGAACCAACCGGTGCTTGGAATCGTAGACGCGGAAGCCGTACGTGCGGTGTCCGTCGAAGTAGCCGGCGACCGCCTTGCCTTCGGTGCCGTAGACTTCCACGCCGTTCTGGCCATTGTTCATCTTGTAAGGGTTCCAGAGCCGCATCTCGTACTGGATGACCGTATCCTCGTAGTCGAAGACGACGGTCTGGGTGTCGGGCGTCTGCTGGTCGTCGTCGAAGTAGAGCTTGCGGCCGGCCCCGGTCACGTGTTTCGGCAGACCCGCCTTCATGACCCAACGCGCCACGTCGATCCAGTGGACGCCGTCGTTCCCCAGGTCTCCGCAGCCGTAGTGCCAGTGCCAATTGACCGTGCCGCTGTAGTGGTTGCGGTTGAAGGGGAGCACCGGGATGGGACCGTTCCAGAGATCGTAGTTGATGCCGGGCGGGACCGGCTCGTCCTCCTTGTGGCCGATGTTCCGGCGCTTCTGGGTGTTCCAGACCTTGGCCATGAGCACCTTGCCGATCTTGCCCGAATGGACGTAATCGATGAAGCGGTGGGTATTGGGCCGGCTCCTGGATTGGGTTCCCACCTGCACGACGCGATCGTATTTGCGCGCCGCCTCCACCATGAGGCGGCCCTCGCGGACGTTGTGGGAGACCGGTTTTTCAACGTAGACGTCCTTGCCGGCTTCACAGCAGAGTATGGTTCCGGGCGCGTGCCAATGGATGGGGGTGGCGATGACCACGGCGTCCACCGACTTGTCGTCCAGGACCCGCCGGATGTCCTCCTCCATCTTGGGGCGTTTCGCCTGGGTCTCCTCCGCGATCTTGAAGGCGGGACCCACCACGTTCTGGTCCACGTCGCAGATGTAGGCCAGATCCACGTCGGGCATCTCGCCGAAATAACGGGTCAGGACCGGACCACGGCCCCGGACACCCATCATGGCCACGGTCACCTTGTCATTGGCCGAAACCCGCTTGCGGCCGCCCAAACCGGCTGCAGCGGCCGACCCGATCGCGGCTCCGCCGGCCAGACTCGCTCCGAGAAAATTTCGCCTGTTCACGGATTCACCTCCTGTTCCGGATGGATGAAATACTGTGTTTTGGATACCATTCCCGGGCCGGAGAATCAAGGATGAGGATTGAGACAGCGGCCGATGACCTGGCGCGGTGCCGGTGGGCGGCGGGGCATCCGCTTCTTGCCGAGTACCACGACCGGGAATGGGGAGTTCCGGTTCACGACGACCGGAAGTTGTTCGAGTTCCTGGTCCTGGACGCCTTTCAGGCGGGATTGAGCTGGTTGACGATTCTCAAGAAAAGAGAGAACTTTCGGACCGCATTCGAAGGATTCGATCCGCAACGGATCTGCCGTTACGACGAGAGGAAGATCGCGCGCCTGCTCCAGGACCCGGGGATCATTCGCAACCGGCTCAAGGTGGAAGCCACGGTGGGAAATGCCCGCAGTTTTCTGGGGGTCCAGGAAGAGTTCGGGGCATTCGACCGGTATATCTGGCAGTTCACGGGTGGGCGGACGCGGGTCAACACTTTTGAGAGTCAGGACCGGATTCCGGCCAAGACCCGGGAGTCCGAAGCCATGAGCCGATCCCTCGGCAAGCGGGGGTTCCGCTTCGTCGGACCCACCATCTGCTACGCCTTCATGCAGGCCGCCGGCATGGTGAACGATCACGTCACCGGGTGTTTCCGCTACAGGCAGGTCTGAGCCGGCGCGGCCTCGACGGTCACTCGCCCAGCGTTCCCAACGAGATCTGCGTCACCAGGTAGATCCCGTAAATGAGCAGCAGCGGGACGCCGTACCATCTCTGGAACCAGCCTTTGGAGGACGCCCGGAAGATGAAGACTCGAAACAGGACCAGGATCCCCAACATGAAGGGCAGGTGGACGTAGAGGAGGATCTGGGGCAACGAGGCGCCTGCCTCCACCACCGGCAACGGGGCCGCTACGGCCGAGAACCCCACCACGAACAGGACGTTCAGCACGTCCGCGCCGATGATGTTCCCCACCAGCAACTCGTTGTGCCCCCGGTAGATGCTGGCCATGCCGATCACCAACTCGGGAAGCGACGTCCCGAAGGCGACCAAAGTGGCGGCGATCACCACCTTGGGGATGAACCAGTGGTTCTCCGCCAGCTCGATGACGCTGCAGATGAGGACCCGGCTGGAGAGCAGAACCAGCACCAGGCCGGCCAGCACGCTCAGCCAAAGCCGGAACGTGCCGTGGGTCACGTCGCCCGCCTCGCTGCCCATCTGGGCGGCCAGCTCGGGATGTCCCCGGCTCCAGCGAACCGAAAAAACGAGATAGGCCGCCAGAAGCGCCACGAAGAGGAACCCCATGGAGCGGCCGATGACGGCCTCGTTTCCGGCGATCTTGTAGACGCTCCAGCAGACGAGCACGAGCAGCAGGCCGGAGCCGAACTGGACCCAACCCTGCCGGTTGAGGATGAACCGGTCCGCCGGAAGCCGGGACAGAAGGCATCCCAGGCCAAAGATCAGGCCCGAGTCGACGATGATGGAGCCGACGGCGTTTCCCAGCGCCAGGCCCGGCTCGCCGGACCAGGCCGCCACCACCGAGACCGCACATTCGGGACTGGTGGTCCCCAGAGAGACGATGGTGGCCCCCACCACCACCTTGGGAACGCCCATGCCCTGGGCGATCCCCGAGGCACCCTCCACCACCAGGTCGGCCGCTTTGGCCAAAACCGCCACGGACGCCGCCGAGAGCAACAGCAGCATCCACTGGGACAGGCCGTCGAACCACTCGCTGGGAATCAGGTATTCCAAATTTCCGCTCCTACGCCACCGCCTCTTTTCGCAAACCGCCTTATGTTCCTGTTCCGGCGCCTGAAACTCAAGAGTGAGTTCCCGAAAAACCCCGGCACACGCATGGCCCGAGCATCGCTACCCACCGCCTAGCAGTCCGTGGTGAAAGTCCCGCGAGCACCGAGACCGTTCCTGCGCCCGCCGGACAAGGCGCTATGGGCGCGCATACCCGGAGTATGTGCCCGAATCGCAACGCAGTCCGCGCCTGTGCAGGGACGGTCGAATGCCGTGATGACTTTTGCCACGGGCTGCTAGGCCGGTGCGGAGGAGATTGGCCGGGCATCGTAGTAGACTGGACAGGGACTTCGCCGAACCGTTCGAGGGAGGAAAAAACGGGCCATGAAGGAGCAATCGAATCGACGGGCATTCCTGAAGCGCCTGGGGATGGGAAGCCTGGCCGCAGCTGCGGCCCCGGCCATCATCCGGGCGAGATCTTCCCATTCCCGGCTCCGCCTGGCCGGCGTCGGCGTGGGCGGAAAAGGTTGGACCGACCTGGGGGAGTGCGCCCTGGGCCACGACGTGGTGGCCATCTGCGACGTCGACGAGCGGCGGCTGGAACGGGCCGCAGAGCGTTATCCCGGCGCCAAAAAATACACGGACTGGCGCAAGCTCCTGGAGCAGAAGGACATCGACGCCCTGACCATCTCCACCCCCGACCACATGCACGCACCCGTCGCCTACCAGGCCATGTCCCTGGGCAGGCACGTCTACACGCAAAAGCCCCTGACCCACTCGGTCCACGAGGCGCGCGCCCTCACTCGATTGGCCAAGGAGAAGGGCGTCGTGACCCAGATGGGCATCCAGCATCACTCCCTGGCCCCCTTGAGGACAGGCGTCCAGGTGGTCCGGGACGGGGTCATCGGAAAGGTCCGGGAAGCGCACGTCTGGACCAACCGTCCCGGGACCTACTGGAAACAGGAAATACAACGTCCGTCCGGGAGTGATCCGGTGCCCGGCCATGTTCACTGGGACCTGTGGCTGGGCGTGGCGCCCGAGAGGCCGTATGTGGACGGAGACGTCTACCATCCCTTTCACTGGCGCGGCTGGTGGGATTTCGGCACCGGCGCTCTGGGGGACATGGGCTGCCACCTGATCGACCCCGCCATCAACGCCCTGGAATTGGGGCCTCCGTCCTCCGTCTGGGCGGAGGGCACCGATCCGCTGCCTGAGAGCGCTCCCCGATGGTCCATCGTCCACTACGAGTTTCCCGGAACCCGGTACACGACGCCGACCCTGCCCCTGACCTGGTACGAAGCGGGGATGCGGCCGCCTCGCCAGCTTTACGGCGCACCCGACGACTGGCCCGGCTGGGCCAACGGGAATCTCCTGATCGGCGAGAAGGGGAACCTGCTGATGGCCGGGGGCCAAACTCCGATCCTGTTTCCCATGGAACGTTTCGCCGACACCGTCTTCCCCACCCAGCCGGACGAGAGTCACTACACCCAGTGGGTCAACGCCATACTGGGGAAGGACACGGCTTCGACCGACTTTTCGTACTCGGGACCTCTGACCGAAACGGTGCTTTTGGGAAACGTGGCCTTCCGAACCGGCAAGAAGTTGAAATGGGACAGCGGCAATCTGACGGCGTCCGGAGTCCCCGAGGCGGACCAGTACCTGCGCCGTCCCTACCGCAGGGGGTGGGAAACGGAAGGTCTCTGAGCTCCGGTCCGAATTACCGGACCGGAAACCCCTCGGCCTGCTTCAGCCGTTCGACCTGGTCGTAGTGGCGGTCGGTGTGGAACCGGAGGAATTCCAGCCGCTGGTAGGCGTCCAGGGGCCCCGACAGATAGTGCAGGTCCAGCGCCTGGGCCGGGTCCAGTCCCGACAGGACCCGGGGGACCTGCTCCAGGGTGGGTTGGCAGGCTTCATAGCGGGCGATCCAATAGGAGAGGGGTCCCTCCCCCACCGGGTCGGTCTCGACCATGGCCTTCTCCTTGGGCTTCCAGGTCTTGGCGATTACCTCTTCGATGGGGAGACCGCGGTGCACTGCTTCGCCCGCATGGAGGGGGACACCCCGGCGCAAGCCTTCGGCCGCCAGCCAGATTCGCTGGACCCCCCTTTGCTCCGACAGGACCAGGTGCTCGATGTGCGCCTGGACCGACCAGCCACCCGGCCCCTTGAAGGCGGCCTGGGCAGGTGACAGTCCGCGGTTGGCATTGATGATCCGCCTCCGAGCGGCATCCGCCGCCGCAATTCGCTCAAGAATCGAATTCATGATTCACCTCGATTCGCACGGGCGACGCCGGCGTCACCCAACTCCTCCAGAAGTCCCTTCATCAACAGCGGCCAGACCAGGGTCGCGTCGGCATGGACCTCGGCGTAGCGTCCGCCCTCCTCGGGAGAGACGAATTTACCCCAGCTGATCCCCTCCGCATAGCTGCAGCCCGAGAGCCCGCCCCAATGATCCGGTTCCGGACAGATGCGGACGCCATAGCGGAAACGAGGGGGCGGACGGCGGATTCCCAGGCGGTTCACGGCGACCTCGAAGTAGGGGCCCACCTGCTGCGCCCAGTTGCGGGGGACGCCGCCGCCGATGGTGAAGATCCCCAACCGCGGCGCGGCGGCGGCGAACCGGGCATATTCCTGCAGGTCCAGGAACGGATTGAAGGGAGGAACCGCCCGGAAGATCTCATCCGGCTCAGCCGCTTCCCGGCCCTCCCGTGTGGCCGGCATCTCCCTTTCCATGGCCCAGTTGGCCACGTCCAGTCCGATTTCGCTGTCGGTAAAGGCGGGAATGAAGACGGGGACTCCACTGCGGAAGGCGCTGCCGAGAATCCCCGGACCCCGGTCATCCTCGCTCAGCCGCTGTCCCAGCGCCCGGCAAAGGCCGGCTGAGGACCAGGTTCCGCCTTCCGGCTCCTCCCGGGTCAGGACGGAATGGAGAAGTTCCTCCACGTCGTCCAGGTTCCGCTCCATCTCCAGGGTGTCGTAGATCCGGTTGTAGCCCCGGCGGTAGAGGAACTCGTCGGAATGGCGGCTCTCGTAGCGGTAGTGGACGAGTCCCAGCGACTCGGTGAGCCCGTGGGCGATGAGGGCGCCGGTGGCGACCACGGCGTCCACCCAACCCCGGTCCAGCATCCGGCAGATGATCCGTCCCTGCTTGGCTACGGTCATGGCCCCGGAAACGGTCAGGACCACGCGGCAACCCTGGTCGCGGATCATCTCCAGGAGGACCTCGAAAGCCTCTCCCAGGTTCCGTCCCCCGAAGGCGGTCCGCGACATGGCCCGAAGCAGTTCGGGAAAGGTGCCGATCTCTTCTATGGAAAGGCTCTCGATGGGGACCAAGCCATCGGATCGCCCGTCGCTGCGCCGCCGGTTTTTCATGGGTTTGGTCAGTGTATCAAGTGGAGGATCAGGAAAAGATGCGGTTGCCGCGAAGCGGAATCCGAGATGAAAAACGAGGGCTCGGGAGCGGGGGTTTGTAACCCCCGATTGAGGCGGGGATGAAGAGGGGGACTACAAGTCCCCCCTCCTGGAGACAACCGGCGGTGGACGCTGTACCATGAGGCCAGTGCGGGCGACGGCTCCCGCCTTTCCGTGGTTTCCAACCGGAGGTTGCTCTCATGTCCTCTTTGAAGGCTCCGTTTCTGCCCCTGGTTCTGGCAGCAGTCATCCTCACGCCCTCCCTGCCGGCGGCTCCCGACAAGATCAAGAAGCCGCTGACCCCTCGTCAGGTCATGGAGCACCTGGAGGGACCCATCTTTTCCCTGGTGCTGCCCTTCGACGCGGAAGGGAACGTGGATCACGGCGCCATCCGGAAGATGATCTCCAACGCCATGAGATACGGCGTCCGGATCTTCAACATGACGGGCGGGAACACCAAGTACGACTGGATCTCCTATGACGAGGTCAAGGCCGTGACCCGGACCTTCGTCGAGACGGTGGGCGATCACGGCATCAGCATCGTGTGCACCAACAACTTCTGGAATTCCCGGCTGATCGACTATCTCCGGTACGCCGAAGGGTTGGGAGCCGACGCCGTCGAGGTGCTGGCGCCGCGGATGCCGGAGGAGGACATCGTCGAGTACTTCCGGACCGCCGCCGCCAACACGCGGATGGCCCTCTCGGTCAAGAACGTGGGACTCAAGGACAAGACCTGGCGCAAGCTCCTGGAGATCGACTCCGTGGTGGCCATGAAGGAGCACGACATCCGGGAATACATCTTCCTGGAAGCCAAATTCGCGGACCGGCTCCGGGTCTACAGCGGCGGCAGCATCTACCGCTTCCTGGCCGCCGCTCCCTATGGCGCCAAGACCTACTTCGACATCTACGCCATCATCGCCCCCTGGATCGCCAAGGAGTTCTGGGAGGCCTACCAGGCGGGGAACCTGGAGAAATGCTACGAGATGTCGAAGAAGTACGACGTGCCCATCATCGAAAACTTCAGCCTCCCCTTCTTTCACGGGGCGCTGGAGCACTTTGGTCTTGCCAACCGCCATTTGCGCGCTCCCATGAAGTCATACACCGACGAGCAGATGCAGGAGGTGAAGGCGTTCTTCGAGTCCCTCGGCCTGTTCCCTAGAGAATAGGGAACATTGTCAACCTGAATTTACGGTTCGGTTCCCAGGAGGACGGCGAGTCCACTTAACACCTCTTGGACTCTCTCTTGCGACAGCCGCCCAACGCGTCTTTCCAACTGGCTTCGATCGACGGTTCGAAGCTGAGAAACATTGACGACGCTGGACCGGGGAAGTCCGCCTTCCCCGCGGTCAAGGCTCACATTACCCGGCATAGCCCCGAGTCGGAGGTTTGACGTGATCGCTGCCACTACGGTCGTGGAGATGGCACTCCGATTGAACCGGTCATGCTGCACTACCAAAGCGGGGCGCCTTCTCGACGGTGCCGAACCCTTTATTGCGCCAAAGTGCAACCAATAGATCTCGCCTTGGTGGATCACCAACTCTCGTCACTCCAATCGGTTCCGACGACGTCCAACGCGACCGCCCCACTCACCTGTTCCCGCCTCAACTCAGGGTCCGCAAACAACTCATCCAGACGCCGGGTCACCTCGGCGTCACGCCGAACCCGCACGGCTTCCTCCAACACATGCGTGATGAAACGATTCCTGGACTCCCGGCGCATACGGGCCATGCGGTCAAGTTCCATGAGCAGTTCCGGGGGAAGGGCAATCGCAGTCTTGCGGAGAGGCATATTGATGACTCCTATTTGGTAGCAATGAAGAGAATACCATGCTCATTGACGCGATTCAAAGCCATCGTTTCCGGTTATCCATGGTATCGCTCACCGTACCTGTCCGTTCCGCCCGGAAGTCTCAGGATGTCCCTTGGCACGAGCATGATCGACTCAGCCAGCGATGATTCCAGTCGACTGATATCATTGGCGCTCTGATCCCCAAAATGGAGCTTCAACTATGCTTCCCCGTTCCACTTTCCTGAACGTCTCTCTGATCTTTCTGCTGTCGGCGGCCATGTTGGGTTGCGGAGGCGGGAATCCGGTGACCGAGGCGGAGCAGGCGGCCCGGGAGGAGGCATTCCGGCAATCCATGTCGGGAGTCGTGCTGGACGGATTCTTCACCGTCGGCGACGGCTCGGAACTGCGGGAGGAGAGGTACGAGATCTCAAAGGTCTCGAAGCTGGGCGGTGATATCTGGGTCTTTCAGGCCCGGATCCAGTACGGGAGCCGCGACGTCACGGTGCCGGTGCCGGTGCGGATGGAGTGGGCGGGGGACACGCCGGTCCTGAGCCTGACCGAGGTCGCCATCCCCGGGTTGGGCACTTTCACGGCGCGGGTCCTCTTCTACGACGATCAGTACGTGGGCGTCTGGCGCCACGGAGAGGTCGGCGGGCTGCACTTCGGGCAGATCGTTCCGGATTCACCGGTTGGGAATCCGCCGCTCCGATCGGAATAGGGTCACGCCATGGCGAGACGAATTCGGGTGGCGGCCGGCAGCATCCGGGATCCCAGCGACGACATTCTGACCTTCGCGTCCCAACTGGGCTGCAGCGGCGTCATCCTCAACACTCCCAATCTCACCGGGAGGACTCCATTCGGTTCCAGCCCCATCGGGTCCACCTACTGGACCAAGCCGGGAGATGAAGGGGCCCCCACCCATTGGGACTACCTGGAACTTCTGCAGCTGCGGACCCGGATCGAGTCGTACGGCCTGCGGCTGGAGGGCATCGAGAACACCCCCCTCCATTTCTACCAGCGGTGCATTTTGGGCCTTCCGGGACGGGACCGCGAGATCGAGAACTACCAGGAGACCATCCGCAACCTGGGCCGGGCGGGGATCCCCATACTCGGCTACCACTGGATGGCCAACAGCGTCTGGCGCACTTCCAAGAGCGAACCGGCCCGGGGCGGCGCCCGGACCAGCGTCTACGACCACGAGCTGGGCCGAAGCGCTCCTTTGAGCTTCGACCGGGAATACTCCGAAGCGGAACTCTGGGACAACTACGAGTACTTCATCCGGGCGGTCCTGCCCACCGCGCAGGAGGCGGGGGTCACCCTGGCGCTCCATCCCGACGACCCGCCCGTGGACTCCCTGGGAGGGGTGGCCCGGATCTTCAGGAACCTCAAGGGCTTCCAGCGCGCCATGGAGACGATCGCCCCCGAACCCAACCACAAGCTGGACTTCTGCATGGGGACCTGGGCGGAGATGGGTGTGGACGAGATGTTCGCCGGCCTGCGCTATTTCGGGGCGCGGGGCCGGATTGCATACGTCCACTTTCGAAACGTCCGGGGAGCCGTGCCCTGCATCACCGAGACCTTCATCGACGAGGGGGACGTGGACGTGGTGGAGGTCATGAAACTGCTGGTGGAGATGGGGTTCGACGGATTCATCATCGACGATCACGTCCCCGAGATGCCCGGCGACACCCTCTGGTCGCACCGGGGGCGCGCCTACGCCACCGGCTACATCAAGGGGCTGCTCCGGGCCGTCGAATCGTTGACCGCCTGATCCCTGGTTCGTGCTCAGCTCTCGACGGCCGCGACACGGCCGGTCCGGGCCGATTCGTAGATGGCCTCGATGATGGCCACCGCCTTACGGGACTCGGGTCCGTCCAGCATGAAGCCCTCGTCCCCCTCCAGCCAGTTGACGAAGCCGCGGATGTTCCCGGTGTGGAGGCTGTAGTCGATGGCCATGGGATCGGCGGCTCCCCCGCCGCTGCGGGTCTCCTGGGAAAAACGCCGGCGCACACCGTCGTCCCCGGCCTGCTCCCGGCTGAAGGCCCAGGTGACGAGCTCGTCCTCCAGCACTTCCGCGGTCCCGCCCCTGCCCGCCAACTGTAGCCGCTTCAGCGAGCCGGGAAACATGGAGGTGGCCCCCAGCAACTGGCCCAGCGCCCCGCCGCGAAGACGCATGACGGCCACCGCCGTGTCCTCCACCTCGATCAGGTCCGGATCGTGACCCCGCCTGGCGGTGAAGGCGAAGATCTCTCGAACCGGATTGACGCCGGGCGGAAGATCCGGGATGGCGGCCGAGGCCAGCCATTGGGCCGCGTCGACGCCGTGAATGGACTGATTCATCATGGCGCCGCCGCCGTCCAGTGCCAGCGTCCCCTGCCAGCGATCGGGCGCGTAGTAGGCGTCGTCACGCCACCAGGGCACATAGGCGTTGACCACCGCCAGGTCGCCGAACCGGCCCTGGGAGGCGGCGCCGCGAACCTCCCGCAGCACCGGGTTGAAGCGCTGGGGGAAAATGCCTCCCAGACGGATCCCGCTTTCCCGGGCCACCTCGATCATCCGGTCCACGCGCGCGACGGTGATCTCCAGGGGCTTCTCGCAGAGGACATGGACGCCGCGCCGGGCGCACGCCTCCAGCGGCTCCAGGTGAAACCCGCTGGGTGTGGCGATGGAGACGAAGTCGGGCCGGGCCTGGTCCAGGAGCTCCTGGTAGTCCCGGTACCAGCGGCAGCCGAACCGTTTTGCGAAGGCCTGGCCCTTGGCCTCGGTCCGGCAGGAACCGGCCACGAGGTCCACGTGCTCCAGGTCGCCCATGGCCATGGCGTGAATGTCGGCGATGGCCCCGACGCCGATGATCGCGGCCCGGTAGGTCTTGCCCATTTCTCGTGTCTCCCAATGCGAGCCGTGGCTATGGAGCCGGGGCGTTGTCGATCCAGGGATAGCCCAATATGAGTCCGGCCAATGCCAGGAGAGGGATCAGACAGACGGCCATCTTCAGGAGGATTCGCTGCCTGGAGTCCTCCGGCTTCATGAACCTGCAGGCCACGAGCCCCGCGGTCAGGTTCGCTCCCAATGCGGCCGGAGAGATCCACTGGAAGCTGATGGCGGTGGTGTCCAGGCCGGTCCCCGCGGCGATCACTTCGTAGAAGCTTCCGGAGAATGCGACGAGGACGGCCGTGGTGACCCCGTAGATGGTGCCCACGATCACTCCGGCGGCCCGGGCGAAAGGAACGAACATGGCGAAGAAGAAGAGGCCGAAGATGGGAGTCACCAGCAGGTTGGTGGTGCGCTGGGTCATGGCCGTGAAGTTTCCCGGAACCTGGCCGATGAAGGTGCTCCCGACCACGACGATGGCTCCCACCGTGAGGGCCAGGATCTGGGCCGACCGGACGTGTCCCTTCTCCGTCTTGGGCTTCAGTCCGAACCGGTCCAGGAAGTCGGTCATGATCACCGCGGTAATGGAGTTCACTCCCGAATCGATGCTGGACATGGCTGCGGCGAACATGGCCGAAACCACGAGGCCGGTGACTCCCGGCGGCAGGTGAAAGGCGACGAAGCGGGGGAAGATCCGATCTCCGTCCGTGGTCAGACTCAGGCCGGCAAGCTCGTCAGGCCTCTGCTGAAAGTAGCCCAGAAGCGCGAATCCCACCAGGACCAGGGTGAAGGCCACAAGGGTGCCGGCTCCCATCTGCGTCAGGTAGGCCTTCTTGGCGGCCCGCGCGTCGCGCGTGGCCATGAACCGCTGGACCGACACCTGGTCTCCTCCGGCCGTGCAGATCTGCCAGAGGCTGGCGCTGAGAATGGTGCCCAAGACCGTCACCCTCATCCTGGGATCGAAACTGAACAGAGGTTGCGTATCCCAGGTGGGCTGCCAACTGGTGGGGAACCAGGTGAAACCTCCCATTTCGTAGGTCACCAGCCCGATTACCAGCCAGGCCCCGCCGAACAGCAGGGTGAACTGGAGGAAGTCGGTGATGACCACCGCCCCCAGGCCTCCGAGAGAGGTGTAGATCACCGACACGAAACCGGTGACCAGCACCACCAGCGGGATCCATTCGTCCCCCACGCCCAACATGGTCGTCATGGCCTTGGCCGCGATGTAGACCAGCAGGGACATCCAGACCAGCCGCATCGTGATGAACAGGACCGACCCCAGAAGGCGGATCCCCAGGCCGAGCCGTTCCTCCAGCAACTCGTAGGCGCTCGTGACCCGCTGCCGCATATAAAGGTGGAGGAACAGACCCGCGACGACCAGATAGGCGATGGGATAGGCGCAGAGGTTGGCCACGGTGGCCACGGGCCCCTTGGCGATGGTCTCTCCCGGCATGGAGAGATAGGAGATGGTGCTCAGCAGCGTGGCGAAAAGGGAGACGCCCACCAGCAACGGGTTCATGGCCCCGCTGCCCACGAAGTATTCGCTGGTGCTTCGCTGCCGGCGCGAGAAGTAGTAGCCCAGGCCGATGGTCGACGAGGCGTAAGTGACGACGATCAGCCAGTCGATGAGGGTCAGTCCGCTCTGTCCTGTGATGTCCATGGCGTTGCGGCCACGAACTCTACCATTTTGGCTCGGCGGCTTTCCAGCCGCCGGGAGATTGGAGCGGCGACTTTCCTGTCGCCAGAAAGGGGGGTTAGGGGGACGGAGTCCCCCTTTACGCTTTCCACCCAGCGTATCGCTTGGCAGCAGGGAAGAAGGGGGGACTAACAGTCCCCTCCTACTGGGCGACAGGAATGTCGCCCCTCCTGGTTGCCAGTGCTGTTAGACTTCCAGCTTCGATTCAGCGCCGGTCCCGTAACGAATTCTTCTGACGGAAATGAACCAGAACGCTCCCCCTTCCGAGCAACCCCACCAAAAGCATCCCCTGCTCGAGCTCTGGACCATCGCCTGGCCCACGGTCCTGACCATGACCAGCTACACGGTGATGCAGTTCGCCGACAAGCTCATGGTGGGGCAGGTGGGGCCGGTGGAGGTGGCCGCCCAAGGCAACGGCGGCGTCTGGGCGTTTACGCCCATCGCCTTCACGCTGGGTCTGTTGACGGTGGTCAACACCTTCGTCAGCCAGTCCATGGGAGCGAAACGCGCCCTCGACGCCCCTCGCTACGGCTGGGCCTCGCTCTGGCTCAGCGCCGGCATGTGGGTGGTGCTGATGCTTCCCTACGCCCTGTTGCTCCAGTACCTCTTCCCGCTGATCCACTCCGCTCAACGGGAACAAATTCAAATCGGCCTGGAGAACGCTTCGGGAGCCGATCTCGCCACGGCGCGGGCGGAAATGGAGCAGTTGGACACATTGATCGGTCTGGAGACCCAATACGCGCAGATTCTCCTGGCCGGATCGATCCTGCTCCTCGTCAGCCGGGCCCTGCACCACTATTTCTTCGGCCTGCAGAGGCCCAAGGTGGCCACGGTTTCGGCCATCTGCGGGAACGTCACCAACGTCGCGGTGAACTACGCGCTCATCTTCGGACATCTGGGCGCGCCCGGCTGGGGCCTGCCGGGCATCCCGGGCCTGCCCGCCCTGGGGCTGACGGGCGCCGCGCTGGGAACCATCGCCGGCACGCTGGTGGAGTCTGTGATCCCCGTGATCCTGTTCCTGGGTCCCTCCATGAACCGGGAACTGCGGAGCCGGCGGCAATGGCGACCGCGGAAGGGCCCCATCCTGGACCTGCTCCGAATCGGAGTCCCGGCGGGCGTCCAGGTGGGAAACGAAATGGCCTGCTGGTCCATCTTCATGACCCGGCTGGTGGGCGTCTTCGGGACGTATCACCAGACCGCGGGGTGGATCTCCATCACCTACATCCACCTCAGCTTCATGCCGGCCCTGGGACTGTCGGTGGCGGTGACCACGCTGGTGGGCAACTACCAGGGTGCGGACCGGCCCGACCTGGCGGCCGCCCGGGCCCGCTTGGGAGTCCTGGTGGGCCTGATCTACATGACCCTGTTCGGAGTCATCTTCTATCTCTTCCGGTATGAGCTGGTGTCCATCTTCGTGGGCGGACTCCATCTGGACCCTGCAGAGGCCCGGCAGATCGTGGAGATCGGAGCCACCCTCATGATCTGTGCCGCCATATTCCAGGCCTTCGACGCCTTCGGGATCATCTACACGGGCGCCCTCCGGGGCGCCGGCGACACGCTCTGGCCCAGCGCCGTCACCATCCTCTACAACTGGTCCTTCATTCTCGTCGGCGGCTGGCTCATGACCCGGTACTATCCCCAACTCGAATCGGTGGGTCCCTGGGTGGCCGCGACGGTGTACATCATCGTTCTGGGCGTGACCATGGCCTACCGGTTCGAATCCGGCCGCTGGCGGACGCTGCGGATTCTGGAGCCGACGAAGCAGGATGCCGCCCGGATCGCACCCCTCAGCCCCACGGCGCCGGTGTCCGAGCCGGGCGCCGCCGTGGTGGACATCGCCGAGGAAGTGGGACGCGTCGACTGAGTAAGAGTCCCGGTTACCAATCGCCTCTCTCGAGGAAACGGCAGATCCGCTCCATGGCCGGCTCCAGGACGGAAAAGCCGGGCGCCGTGCAGATGCGGAAGGATCCGCCGCCGCCCCGGCCGAAGGCCACTCCCGGAGCCACCGCCACCTTGTGCCGGCGGAGGAGGGCCAAGGCGAAGGCGAAGGAGTCCTCCAAACCCTGGACCGCGGGGAAGACGTAGAAGGCCCCTGCCGGTTTCAACACCGAGACCGAGTCCAGGGAAGCCAGGGCCTGGAAGCAGTACTCGTTGCGCTTCCGAAGCTTTTCCACCATCTCCGGGATCCCGTCGTCCCGGTGGCGGAGCGCCAGTTCGCCGGCCCGCTGGATCATGGAAGCGGCATGGGAAACGATGAATTCGTTGATCTGGGCGCCCTTGGAAATGAGGTCCCGGCGCGAGACGACCCATCCCAGCCGCCAGCCCGTCATGCAGTAGCTCTTGGAGAAGGATTGGACCACCACCACCGCGTCGGACCGGTCGGCGACCCGCAGGATCGAGGGGGCCGCCTCGCCCTGGTAGTAGATGCGCTCGTAGACCTCGTCGGCCAACAGCCACAATCCGTTGCGGCGGCAGAAATCCAGCAATCGCCGCTGGTCCCTCGGCGACGCCACCCAGCCCAGGGGATTTGAGGGGGAGCTGTAGATGAGGACCCGGGTCCGAGGCGTCAGCGCAGACTCGAGGGCGTCAAAATCGGGGACGAAACGGCCTTCCCGGCGCAGAAAGGGGACTTCCCGGGGATGTCCGGCGAAGAGGCTGACGATGGCCGCCGCGTTGGGCCAGTTGGGGGTCAGAAGCAACGCCTCGTCCCCCGGATTCAAGAGGCACCGGATCGACAGGTTGAGGGCCTGGACGCCGGAAGCCGTCACCAGGATCTCCGATGCCGGATCGAGCCGGACACGATGGAGCTCCTGGTATTTCCCGGCCAGCGCCTCCCGCAGACCGGGCAGGCCCGAGTTCTCGGTGTAGAAGGTGTAGCCTTCCGCCATGGCCCGGTTCGCCGCCTCCTTGATGTAGCCGGGCGTGGGCATGTCCGACTCGCCGAATTGGAGCCGGAGCACCCCGTCCATGGTGAAGGCCACGTCGGCCAGCTCCCGAATCTGGGAGGGCTTCACCTGGAACACGCTGGACGCCAAGCCGATGCCGCTGCCGGACCGTCGTTTCCGCATATCCGCGAAGCCAGTCTACTACGGCGACCGCCGACGTGAGTCAAGCGATGGGCGAAGGATTGACACGGCGACCCGTCTGGTCCAGGCTTCGGATCACCCCAAGATGGAGCTCTTCAGCGTATCCCCTTCCTGCCGGAAGGCGGGCCTCCACTCTCGCGCCATCCTCTTCCGTGGGGTCTCGATCCGCCCCTCGCCGCCCGGCTTCCCGGAGCGGGTCCGCCGGATCGCAGCGGATCTCCGGGTCCGTTTTCCCACACCCCGGTCGGTTCGCGAGTCGGCCCCGATGGTGGAACTGCATTCCATCTTCAGAAAGGTCGGAGTCAACCCCCGCAAGCTGCAGCCCTCCTGCGAAAGGCTCGTGCAGTTGGTCCTGAAGCGGGGCGCCATTCGCCCCATCAACAACCTGGTGGATACGTACAACCTGGTGAGTCTCAGGTGGAACTGTTCCCTGGGGGCGCACGACCTGGACCGTCTCGCCCCGCCGGTCCAGCTCCGGTTCCTGAATGGAGACGAAACCTTCGTCCCTCTCGGCAGCCGGGAGCCGGAAGCCTTCGGGCGCGGCGAATTCGGCTACGTGGACGCCCGGAATCGCTTGGTCTGCCGGTTGGACGCCAGGCCGAGTTCAGCAGGATCACACCCGCAACCACCAACGTGCTGTTCATCGTGGGCGCCACGCGAGCGCTCGGCTCCTCCGGCGTGGAACGGATTCTGGCCGAGACCGTGGACGAGATCACCGGGACCTGCGGCGGCAGCGGCCGGATCCTGTCCGGGTGACGGGAACCACCGAATATGACCACCTTTCGCGACTTCGAGCACGAACGATGGCAGGAGGCCGTCGAGACCTACGCGGGCTGCTGGGCCGGCCTGACCCGGCAGACCGTCCCGACCCTGTTGGATGCGCTTCGGGTCACTCCGGCAACCCGCCTCCTGGACGTGAGCTGCGGAACCGGGCATGTCGCCGCGGCGGCGGCCTCGGCAGGGGCTTCGGTAGTTGGAGTCGACTTCTCCAGTGAAATGCTGTCCCGAGCCCGAAGCCTGCACCCCACCCTCGACTTCCGGCTGGGGGACGCCGAGGATCTGGACTTCCCGGACGGGAGCTTCGACGCCGCGGCCATCAATTTCGGGATGCTCCATTTCCAACATCCGGAGCTGGCTCTGGCCCAGGCGTACCGGGTGCTCCGCCCGGGTGGACGGGCCGCCTACACGGTCTGGGCGCCTCCGGACCAGTCCCGGGCCTTCGAGGTCGTCTACGGCTCCATCGGGGACTACGGCACCCTGGAGGTCCCGCTGCCGCCCGGGCCGCCCTTCTTCCGTTTCAGCGACCCGGAGGAGTCGCGCCGGGTCCTCCTTGAAACCGGGTTCCAGGAGCCGCGAATCGAGTCGATCCGACTGACTTGGCGACTCCCTTCGGCGGAGGTCCTCCTGCGGGCGTTCGAGGAGGGGACAGCCCGCACGGGTCCCACGCTATTGGCGCAAACACCGGCAGACCTGGTCCGGATCCGCAAGGCCATCCTGGAGCGGGCGTCGGCCTACGAAATCGACGGCGGCCTGGAAGTCCCCATGGTGGCCGTCCTCTGCCGGGGACGAAAGGAGAGCAGCCCAGGTGAGGTACAGGTGAGTTGACAGATTTGTATCATAATTGGATACTATCGTATCCATGCGAAACAGCCTCTCTCACCGGCGACGGCGTCTGAACTGGTCTCAGCAGGAACTGGCCCGGCGCTCCGGCCTCTCCCGGGCCGCCATCAGCGCCATCGAGACGGGACGGGTCATTCCTTCCACCGCGGCCGCACTTTCCCTGGCCCGCGCCTTCGACTGTTCGGTGGAGGAACTCTTCAGCCTGGGCGAGATCGACGGGCAGCAGGTCGATTGGGCCTGGGAGCCCCGGCGGCAACGGGGCCGTTTCTGGCGGGCGAGAGTCGGCGGCAGTACCCTCGCGTTCCCCACCGAGTGGACGCTGGCGGGCAGTCTGCGGCATGACGGCGTCTACGGAGAATCCAAGCTTGAGCTGACCCGCACCATGAACCCGGAGAAGACGCTGGTCGTGGCCGGGTGCGACCCGTCGGTGGGCTTGCTCTCCTCCCACGTGGGGGCCGATTGCGGTCTCCGGGTCCTTCCCCTGATCCGCTCCAGCCGGGAAGCGATCCGGCTTCTGGGACGGGGCCTGGTGCACGCGGCCGGCCTTCATTTCGACCATGCCGAGAACCTCCGGGCTGCAGGCGAGGTCCTGGGCGGAAACTTCCATCTCGTCCGGGTGGCTCGATGGGAGGCGGGCGTGGCTCTGGACCCGGCTCAGAAGGCCGCGTCCATCCGGGAAGTGCTGGCCTCGAACCTGCGCTGGGTCGGCCGTGAGGAAGGCTCGGCCGCCCGGCAGTGCCTGGATCAGATTCTGGGAGCGGGAGAGAAGCCCACCGGCTACCACCGCACGGCCCGCGACCATCATGGCGTCAGCGAGACCATTCGGACCGGCTGGGCCCAGGCCGGGATCTGCGTCCGCCTGCCGGCGCAGGAACGGGGACTGCGTTTCCTCAAGGTCCGGGAGGAGAGCTACGACCTCTGCTACCGGGCCGACCTGGAGTCCACGCTGCCCATCCGGAGTCTCGTGGAGGTCCTCCGCTCCCGGTCCTATCGAAACGACCTGCAACAACTGCCCGGCTACGAGGCCGCCGGCGCCGGCGACCGGATCCACGAATGACGGCGCAACCTCTCCTGCGGAAACACTCCCTGCCGGAACGCTTGCGCACGGCCGCCGCAGTCCTGCTCGCGGCCGCGGCTCCGGCCTGCGGCGTCCGCGATGAAAGCCCGTCTTCCATCCTCTTCTTCGCGGCGGCCAGCACCCAGGACGCCGTCCGGGAGATCTCCTCCCGGTTCGAGGCTGAAAGCCAGGTGCCGGTGACCCTGAATTTCGCCGCCTCGTCGACCCTGGCTCAACAGATCCTGGCCGGCGCCGGAGGCGACCTGTTCCTCTCCGCCAACGTTCATTGGGTGAAGGAGGTCGTCGCCGAAGGCCTTGCTTCCAGGCGGCGGGACCTGCTGGGAAACCGGCTCGTGGTCATCGCCCCGTGGGGGAGCGGCCTCCAGCTCCGGAAACCGTCCGACCTGTTGGATCCGAGAATCACCCGGCTGAGCCTGGCCGACCCCGAGAGCGTCCCCGCGGGAATCTACGCCCGCGATGCGCTGCGGAGACTCTACCTGTGGCAGTCCCTCCAATCCAAGGTGGTGCGCGGTTCCGACGTGCGCCAGGCCCTGTTCTTCGTGGAGCAGGGAGAGGCCGAGGCGGGCATCGTCTATGCCACCGAGTTGCGCATCTCGGAGGCGGTGCGCCCGCTCCTGGAACTCGACACCGTCTCGAGCCAGCCCATCGTGTACCCCCTGGTCCTCTTGAAATCCCCCGGCGAGGCGGCCAAGCGTTTCTCCGAGTACCTCTCCTCCCCGGAATCCGCTGAGGTCTTCCGTCGATTCGGTTTCTCGATACTTCCGGACCAGGCTGCCGGAATCGCGTCCGCGCCGCGCGCCGGCCGGCAAGGTCCAACATGGGCGGGAGAAACGCCACCGGGAGTCCCATGCTGACCGAACCGGAGTGGAACGCCGTCGCGACCAGCCTCAAGGTGGCCACCGCCTCAGTGGCCCTGGGCCTGCCGTTCGCCATCGGCCTGGGCTACTTCCTGGCCCGGTGGAGGTCGGCCGGCAAATGGATCGTGGAGACGGCGGTAAATCTTCCGCTGGTATTGCCGCCGGTGGTCACCGGCTATCTTCTCCTGCTCCTGATGGGGCGAAACGGAGCCCTGGGCCGGCTGCTGGACGAGTTTCTGGGCTGGCGGGTGGTCTTCACCTGGTACGCCGCGGTTGCCGCGGGAGCCATCGTGAGCTTTCCCCTGATGGTCCGGACGATCCGCGTCTCGTTCCGAAGCGTGGACACGCGCCTGGAGGAAGCGGCTCGAAGCCTGGGCCGGAGCCGATTTTCCACCTTCTACCGGGTCAGCCTGCCATTGGCCCTGCGGGGGATCGTGGCCGGCTCGGTCCTGGGCTTCGCCCGCACTTTGGGCGAGTTCGGCGCCACCATCATGGTGGCCGGCAACATCCCGGGACAGACCCAGACCATTCCCACCGCCATCTATTCCCTGGTCCAAAGCCCGGGCGGGTGGGACCGGAGTAAACGCCTGCTGTTGGTGTCCGTCCTGCTGGCCTGCGTCACTCTGGCGGCCAGCGAGATCCTGGAACGGAGACGGGAACGCCATGAGCTATCTTGACTTCCGGGCCAGCCACCGGTTCTCCACCGGATTCCGTCTCCAGGCCGAGTTCGAGACGGACCGTTTGGTGACGGCTCTCTGCGGCCCCTCCGGGAGCGGAAAGACCACGATTCTGGAGATGATCGCGGGACTGAAGCAGCCCCGGCGGGGACGCATCGAAGTCGGCCGCAAAGTGGTCCTGGACCGGCAGCGGCGAATCATGGTGCCGCCCGAGCGGCGCCGCATCGGGTTCGTCTTCCAGGACCGGCGACTGTTCCCGCACCTCACCGTGGAGAGCAACCTCCGCTTCGGGCGCAGACAGAACGGAAGGCCGGGAGACGGGATCCGGTTCGACCGGCTGGTTGAGGTCCTGGATCTGGAGCGCCTCCTGAAACGCTACCCCCGCAACCTCTCGGGCGGCGAGCAGCAACGGGTGGCGTTGGGCCGGGCCCTGCTGATCCACCCGGAATTCCTGCTCCTGGACGAACCCACGGCCGCGCTGGACGAACCCCTGCGGGACCGCATCCTGGACTACATCGCCCGGGTCATCGACGAGTGGCGAATCCCCACCCTGATCGTGAGTCACGTCCGGGAGGCCGTCCTCCGCCTGGCCAGCCGCACGATCCTGCTCGACCAAGGCCGGATCGTCACTTCCGAGTCGGCGTCGTTACTGTAAGAGGGGACGAAAACAGCCGGGTTTGCGGAGTGGGCTCAATAACTCCACGCTACCTCCGATTCGCAAGATCGACCCTTTGGGACAATGGTATACACTAGCCAAAATCAACAGTGCTCGAATCTGCATCCCAAGGAGATCGGCATGAAACCTCTTCCCAAGAGCTACTTCGCCGCACGAGGTTTCCGAGAAACTTCATATGAATCGCTGAACCAAGCCCTCATGCTCGTTCTCGAACAGATGGAATCGACGGTCTATGGCGACGTTACTCGGGAAATGCGGGCCGTGGAGCAAGACGTCCCTCGTCAAGGCAGTCTGGTCCTGGAGCCGCAGCCGGGGCCTGATCCACTGGCTCAGACCACCGTCAAATATGCCGCCATCGTCACGCGGAGCCTTTCGAGCAAAGCCGTGAGCCGTAGGCTCGGACTGAGCCCGGGCCGGATTCGCCAGATGATCGCGGATCGATCGCTGTACAGCTTTCTGATTGGCCATCGCCGTTACGTTCCGGATTTCCAGTTCCAGGGTAACCGGTTGGTGCCCAATATCGCGGGAGTCAACAAGGCGCTCCCGCGTGATCTGCATCCTGTCGAGGTGTACAACTGGTATCACTTGCCGAATCTGGATCTGTTCCTGGATGAGGACATCGATGACACCATCCGACCACTGGATTGGCTGAAGGGAGGATACGACGCCGAGCGAGTGGTGTTTCTCGCCAACCGCATGAGGAGGCGCCATGGCCAAGCTTCCGAACAGACCAGATCCGGTC
>JAPOYZ010000368.1 GCA_026706325.1 Candidatus Aminicenantota bacterium | reverse complement strand
AGGACCACCGCCGCCAACCGCCTTCCGGAGACGGAATATGACCCCGTCCTCGCCGAACGATTGGCGTGTGTAAGGGAAAAATTAACCCGGCTTTCGCGGGGACGCCGATGATTTACCTGACCACGGCACACGGTATTTTGAAACCCGGACACCCGGACATTGGTTTAGGACATATGGCAGTTAGCTTACGCCATACAATTCATTACTGTCAATCGCCGCGGCGCCTGACAGAAGGGCTCGTTTACCTGCCTTTACTCCGTGGTTCGCTCCGACCTATCATGCCTTGGCTCGCCGGCCGATTCCGGAGTCGATGACATGTTGGACAACCGGTCGAACCCGCGCCGTGTTCTGGTCACCGGCGGGGCAAATGGCTTCGGACTCGCGACCGCCCGCGCGTTGTTGGACCGCGGCCACCAGGTGGGCATCGGCGACGTCGACCCCCGGAAACTGGAGCGCGCTTCTCGGACCCTGAACCATCCCCATCTGCTTCCGATCGGGCTCGACGTTACGTCGAGACAGTCTGCAAGAGCCGCAGTGGAGGCATGCCGGACAGGTTTCGGAGGTCTCGATGCGCTCATCAACTCGGCAGGGGTCATCCACATGACCCCCCTGGACGAGATCACGGAGAGAGAATGGAATCACGTCATCGACGTGGACCTGAAGGGGACCTTTCTCTGCAGCCAGGCAGCCGCCCCGCTGCTGCGCCGGAGCGGACGCGGACGCATCGTCAACATCGGTTCGGACGCCGCCAGAATCGGTTGCCCACAGATCGTTCCCTACTGTGCAGCCAAGTTCGGCGTGGTGGGATTGACGAAATCCCTGGCGGCCGAGCTCGCCGCCGATGGTGTGACCGTCAACTGTGTGAGCCCGGTCGGAGTCTCCACCACCGGGATGGGTCGATCCGTTCTTCAGAGGAAAATCGAACTCAGCGGACAGGCTCCGGAAGACATCCTGGCTGCAACCGCGGCGGAGATCCCGTTGCAGCGCAATCCGACCACGGCAGACATCGTCCATGCGATCCTGTTCTTTCTGTCCGACGAATCTGCCTTTCTGACCGGAGTCGTCCTGGACGTGGACGGCGGAATGCTGAGCATTCTCCCAGTCAGAGGAACCTGAAAGGGATATCGGTCTTGCATCGATCTATCGCATCGTGGATTGAAGTCCGAGATACGAGGAGGGAAACAATATGAGCGACCTGCATCTCACGGCAGGGGTTGCGCGCATCGACATCACGCCGCCCGTGGGCTTCCGGATGGAGGGCGCCATGCGCCGGGTGGATCCTTCGGTGGGAGTCGAATCGCCGCTCCTGGCCACCGCGCTGGTACTGGCCGACGAGCGAACCAAGGTCGTCGTCATCGATTGCGACCTGATCGGATTCGACATGCCGTTGGCCGCGGAGATCCGCACGGCCATCGCCGACCGCGTGGGGATATCTCCCGGCTGCGTGGCGCTGGGTTGCACCCACACCCACAATGGACCCTGTACCGCACGCCGGATCCTGGGTGGCGTGCATCACGTCGCCGGCGACCCGGCAGAGATTCGGGCCCTCGACGCCTATGTCGAGGACTTGGTGAACCGCATCGCCGGATTGGCGGTTCTTGCGGACAGCGACCGCCAACCCGCTCGTGCGGCGGCGGGAAGCGGCCACGCTCCGGTGGCCGTGAACCGGGAGGAACGGGCGCCCGAGGATGGCCTCATCGTGGTCGGCCGGAATCCCGACGGGACCACCGACCATAGCGTCGACGTGCTGCGGGTGGATGATCTGGACGGCAACCCCATCGCCGTGGTGGCCGGCTATGCCGCCCACCCGGTGGTCATGGGCTTCGAGACTTACCTCCTGAGCCAGGATTTTCCCGGCGTCGTCCGCCGGGTGGTGGAACAGGCGACCGGAGCCACCTGCCTCTACCTCACCGGAGCCGCAGGAAACCAGGCGTGCTATTCGTTTCTGCAGAGCGACTGGGGCGAGAAGGAACGCACCGGCGGAATTGTCGGCGCCGCCGCGCTGCAAGCCTTCTACGGCATCGAGACGCGGCCCCACGAGGAAATCCGGGAACGCGGCCTCTCGCTCTCCCGGATCGCCCTCTACCACAAAGAGTTCAGGGACGGCCCCACCCACAAGGTCCTGAAAGCCGCCAGCCGTCAGGTTTCCCTTCCCCTGCAGCCTCTACCCTCCCTGGACCAGGCGGAAGCCCAATACGCGGAAGCCGCCGCCAATGTGCGAAAGCTGGTGGAGACGGGCGCGGATTCGACCGAGGTCTGCCCCGCGCAACTCGTTGAGGTCTGGGCCAGGGGCGTCCTGGACAAAGTCAAGGCAGGCGTTCGGGAAGACTCGTTGTCGTTCGACATCGTGGCCTTCCGGCTGGACGATTTCGTATTGGTGGCGCAGCCGGGAGAGCCCTTCGTGGAGATCGGGTTGGGGGTCAAGAAACGATCCAAGGCGAAGCACACCATGTTCGGAGGGTATTGCAACGGGGTTCTGGCCTACATGCCCACGGCCGAGACGGTGGCTCAGGGCGGCATGTCGGTGGAGGCGGCGGTCAGAACCTACGATATTCCCGCGCCTCCCGTGGCGGAAACGATGGATCTCCTCGTCGCGGAGTATGGGGAACTGCTGAGTGAGGTGGGCTTCTGAGAAAAAGAACTCCGTCAACTTCACGACAGCCGCGCCTCCGTTGGGAGGGGGGCCAGGAGGGGGAGCTTTCCTGTCCCCCTGTTCATCCCTCTCTTCATCGCCGATCTATTACCGGCGGCTTGTGGATTCTCTCCTGCTTCATGACTGCGAGCCTCGTTCTCTCCCAGCCCGGACTCGACCGGCAAATTCTGGAAAGGTTCCAACAAGGCCGTTTTCAGGAGGCCTCGGTGTTGGCCCGCCGGGCCCTCGAGCAGGACCGCTCGAATGCGGTCTACCAGGAACTCTACGGCATGGTGCTGGCCGCCTTGGGAAAGAACGAGGAGGCCGAAAGGCATCTTCGCAAGGCGGTGGAGCTCCAACCCCAACAGCCCGATTTCCACTTCAATCTGGCTCAATTCCTGCTCGACCGCCAGGAGGCTTCGGGACTGCACCCCTTCGATCCCAGGGCCAGGCGGCTCATGGAGGACGCCATCGAAGCACTGGAACGCGTCTTGGAAATCAGACCCGGCAACCTTGAGGCCAGGATGTCCCTGGCGCGCAGTTACAACAATCTGAACTTCAGCGAGATGGCG
>JAPOYZ010000250.1:22757-28852 GCA_026706325.1 Candidatus Aminicenantota bacterium | reverse complement strand
GGAACGGGAGAATGGGAAACCCCGTCTTCATGGAGAGCCAGAGCGGCCCCGGCTTCACCCTGTAGGCCGGACCCACGGGCCCATCGGCGGCAAACCCCACGGGCCGGCCGGCGGCCAGGTGACGCCTGAGCTGAAGGAGGGCCCGAGTCGAACCTCTGCGGCTGGATCCCCTGGCCGGAAAGTATCCGAATCGGCGAATGATGCGGGCCATGTACTCCCCGTCGGCGTGCTGGCTTGTGATCACGCCGATCTCCCGGAATCGCCAGAAATGGGTGGCGCAAAAGATCTGGTTGTGCCAGAAGCTGAAGATGACGGGGGTGCCTCGCCGATTCAACCGGGCAAAATGTTCCCAGCCTTCGACTCGGTATCGAAGAAGCGTGCCGAGACCCCAGATCAAGGCCCACCCGGCCGTACTTCCTGCAGCCAGGCAAATGCGCTGCGACAGAGGCGCGTCACCAGCCTTCATGGTGGCTCAAGCCGTCCCGGGCATGTCGCCACGAGCGAGAAGTTCGTCGATCTCCACTAGTTTGCTGATGAACTGCCGCCGGGCCGCGCCGGCGTATCGATTGCGCTGCTCCATGTCCCTGAAGAGCTCGGCGGTGTCGCTCTGAACGGTTTCGGCGAGGCGGTAGAAGGCGTCCGGTCCTGGTGTGGAGAGCCGCTGCCCTCGCCAATCCAACTCCTTCAGCGCCTGGGAGATCAGGTGGAAGATGGCTTGGGTGCGGGCGAGTCTCCGGTCGTGCACTTGCGGCGTCGTTTCGATGATCTCCAAGCCGAGGCCCTGGAGAAAATCGCGTATGCAGGCGTAGTTGGCGGAGTCGATTCGCACTGGACAGACTGCGATCTTCATTCCTCCGATCCCATCCCTGCCGCTTTCGGGTCCGAAGAGGGGGTGGGTGCCCAGGATCTGGACGTGGTCCGGCAGGCGGGACAACATGCAGTCGATGGGGTATTGCTTGACACTGCAGGTGTCCACCATCACCTGGCCGGTTCGGAGAGCCGGCGAAATCTGCCGGCAAACGGAGTCGATGGCGGAGATGGGGGTGGCCAGGATGACGTACTGCGCCTCGAGGACCTGCTCCAGGTTAGCGGCATCGGCCAGCCCGGCCAGTTTTTCGGGGTCGTGGTCGTATACGCCGGCGACCTTGCCGGCTGGCAGGTGGCGGTGGACCAGTCGGCCGAAGCGCCCGAAGCCCACCAGACCGATATTGCCGGTGCTCACGGCGGGGCATTATAATGGATTTGCGAACATCCGAAAAAGAACCAGCCTCTTCCCAATGCCTGCTTGCCGGTGCCCGGGCCAGGCTCTCGCATGCCGAAATCGGCTGGAGTGGCGAATTGCATGGCGGCGCTGGAACTCTCTCGTTTGACTTTGTCCCAGATCAGGGAAGCACTTGCCTCCCGTGAAATCCGGGTGACTTCCGCGGTGTTGTCCGAATTGGCGGGCGACCGGAGAGTCGGCGTGCGGCGCCTCGCGCGCCGCCTGGCGCGGGCGAGAGACGCGGCCCGTGCGGAGAGGCGCCGATTGGATTCAATGCTGGAGAAGGATCGTGCGCTGTGGCGCAGTGGGATGGTGCGTGTCGCGGGTGTCGACGAAGCCGGCATGGGTCCGTTGGCGGGCCCGGTCGTCGCTGCCGCGGTGATCTTCGAACCGGGCAGCGAAATCCGCGGCGTGGACGATTCCAAGAAGCTCTCGAGCGCGAGGCGCGACGAGCTGGCCGGGATCATTGTGCGGGACGCGGTCGCCACGGGGATCGGAGAGGCGTCGGTGGAGGAGATCGACCGGCTGAACATTTTCCATGCCGGCCTGCTGGCCATGAAGCGGGCGGTTGCGGCTCTCTGCCCGGCTCCGGAGTTCGCCCTGGTGGACGGCCGCCGGATCCCGGAGCTCGAAATCCCGCAGGAGGCCTGCGTCGGTGGGGACCGCAGGCATTTCTCGATTGCCGGGGCGTCGATCCTGGCGAAAACTCATCGGGATCGGCTCATGATGAAGCTGGACCGCCTGTTTCCGGAGTATGGGTTTGCCCGCCACAAAGGCTACGGGACGGCGCAGCATCGTCTGGCGATGGAGAAACACGGGCGGACACCCGTGCATCGGAGATCGTTCTGCCGGAGAATGGCGTGAAGCGGAGCGCTTCCTACGGCCGGCAACGCCGCGACATGGTGGAGAAGCAGCTGAGAACTCGAGGCATCCGGGACGACAGGGTGCTGGAGGCGTTCCTGGAAGTTCCCCGTCATCGTTTCGTGCCCGAGAAGTGGATTGAGCGGGCATACGATGACGGCCCCCTTCCCATCGGCCATGATCAGACCGTCAGCCAGCCTTACATGGTTGCCGCCATGATCGAAGCGGCGAGGGTGTTCCCGGGGAACCGTGTGCTGGACATCGGGACCGGGAGCGGATATCAGGCGGCGCTGCTTGCGGCCATGAAGGCCCAGGTCTTCAGCGTGGAACGGATCCCGGAACTGGCCGGCCAGGCGGCGAATCGGCTCGCCGGGCTCGGCTACCGGGAGGTCCGTCTGCGGGTGGCCGACGGGACGCTGGGTTGGGAGGAATACGCGCCTTTCGAGAGCATCATCGTCGGCGCGGCGTCTCCCAGGATTCCGGAACCGCCACTGCAGCAGTTGAGCGAGTCGGGGCGCCTGGTGATCCCCTTGGGACGGGATTATTCCCAGGTGCTGCACATCGTGACCCGGACGGGGGATGGATATCGAACCGACCGCGCCGAACGATGTGTTTTCGTGCCCTTGATCGGTAAATTTGCCTGGAAGCGGAAACCGGCTGCTGACTGAACGGGTACAATCCGGCGTCACGGCTTCCGCGGCCGGTGCCGAACGAATGCGTGCCATGAAAAATACGATTCGCCGTTACGGCGTTCTCCTTTTGCTGATCGCGGTTTGTCCTGCGGCGGCTGAAGGGATCGTTCGGGCCCAGGGTTGGAGCGTTACCGAGGCTCAATACCAGGGAGGCCGCGCACTGCGGCCGCACCTGGTCAGCCCCAGCGGGTTCCAGAACATTCTCACCCTGCAGCACGCCAGCGGCTGGAGCTACGGAGAGAATTTCTTCTTCCTGGACATGATCTGCTGCTCGGGTTCGAATGCGGACCGGGACATCTACATGGAGTGGTATCCCTACTTCAACCTGGGTGCGATCAGCGGACAGAAGTTGTCGTGGGGACCGATCCGCGGGATCGGCCCCCTGGCCGGACTGAATTGGGGGGCTCAGGCCAAGGTTCTCAAGCTCGGTCCCGGATTCCGGTTCCAGCTCGATCTTCCCGGCTTCGCCTTTGCGAACGTCGACTATGTGTATCTGGTGGATCGCAACCAGGGGGTGGCGGCCGGCGGAGCACCAAAAGAGGGCAACAGCCACCTGGTCGATTTCAACTGGGGTCTCCCCTTCGAGATCGGCGGCGCCTCGTTTTCGTTCGAGGGGCACGGAGAATGGCTGAGTCCGCGAGACACCGAGTTCGGGTTCCGCGCGCCCTATTGGATCCTCTTTCAACCCCAGTTGCGTCTGGACCTGGGCAAGGCGGTGGCCCGGCGGCCGGGCCGCGTCTTCGCCGGGATAGAAATGCATGTCTGGGTCAACAAGTTCGGGTTTGAAGACGCGGACGAAGTGCTGCCTCAGCTCTTGCTGGTGTTTCGTTTCTGAGAAACCGTGGAAAGGTTGAAGGGGCGCACCCCCCGACCGGGCGCGGAAGGAATCGAGCCGGTCCGGTTGGCGGAGAGGGGGGGATTCGAACCCCCGACCCAGGTTCCCCCGAGTAACTGCTTAGCAGGCAGCCCTGTTCAGCCACTCCAGCACCTCTCCGGCCAGAGAAGGACGCCATTCTAGAGGCGCCGCGCTTGCCGGGTCAAACCGGGTCGTTCCGGTTCCCGTCCCCCATGCGCACGACATGCTCCCGGACGTCGTCGGCGATCTTCCGGTAAACCTGGACGCGGGACTCTTCGGCGCCGTCCGCGAAATACCGCTCGGTCCTGATGGGCTCGCCGAAAGTCACTTCCAGCCGTCCGGGACGGGGAAGGGTGCGGCCCGCAGGCAGCGCCTGATAGGCGCCGTCGATACGGACGGGTACGATCGGCACCCTGAGTTCCCGGGCGATGAGGCCGAGACCCGGCTTGAAGGATCGAAGCTCACCGGTCCGCGATCGAGTGCCCTCCGGAAAGATGAGAACGGGTTCCCCTGCCTGCAGGATCGTTTGGATGGTGCGGAGTCCCTCCAGCGAGGTTTCCTCCCGTTCGATGGGCACCACGTTGAGAAAGGTGCTGAAAAACCAGGCGCGAACGGCGTTGTTGAAGAAGTAGTCGCGGGCGCCCAGAAGATGGAGCTTTTTGGCTTGCCTGGTCCCCAGGGCCCCGGCCAGGGCGGCGATGATGGCGCCGCTGTCGAGATGGCTGGAATGGTTGGCGGCGATGATGTAGGCCTCGTCCCGGGGAAGACGTTCCGGAAAACGCAGCCGCAACCGGAAATAGCTTGCGTACAGGAGCCGCAGAGCGGAGAAGGAGAGCCCGAGGAAGGCTCGGTCGACGGACGGGCGCTGTGACCACGGCAAGGCGGACCGGACGGCGGGCGCGCCGCTCGCACCGGCTGCAGTTGCAGCCATGCTTTCCCGGACCGCATCGACCAGATCGCCAAAGCTCACCAGGGAGGCGACGCGCTCTTCCGGGAGAGAGATGCCGAACCGATGCTCCAGTTGAATCAGCAGCTCCATGGCGGCGAGCGAATCCAGGCCCACGTCGGTGAACAGATGGGAGTCGGGCGTGATTTCCGCTGTGGGAATCCCCGAGATCCGGCTCAACTCCCGAGTCAGCTCCGTGGTGACGTCACTGCCGCGGGGACGCGACGCCGGGCCGCCGCGAGCTCGAGAGCGGGCGATGCTCCGGTGCACGTTTTGCAGGATCACGTCGCGGGCGAGCGACCCGTCGCCGCGCCTCGGGAGGGGTGTTTCCGAAAGATGAATGTGCTGCAGCCGCTGATATCCGGGAAGCTGGCGGGCCAGGGCGCGAGTCGCCCGCTTCATGGCCCGTGGCCATTCCGCCGCGGCCACGTCCCGCAACGTCTCCTTCTCGGGCACGATGACCGCATGGACATCTTCGGTCAGTCCCTTGGGAGTGCCCACCACGCAGATGTCTTCGACGGCCGAAACGTTGCGGTAGATGGCCTCCAGGTCCACGGGGTAGACGTTCTTGCCGGCCCCTGTGACGATGACGTTTTTCTTGCGCCCCGTGATGTAGAGGTATCCGTCCTCGTCCACCCATCCCAGATCCCCGGTGTGAAACCAGCCGTCGCGCATCACGGCCCGGGTGGCTTCCGGGTTCTTGTAGTAACCCTGCATGAGGCTGGGCGTACGGACGATGATCTCCCCTTCTCCCCGGTCATCGGCCTGAAAGATCCGCAACTCGGTCCCGGGCAACGGCTTGCCGGCCGAGCCGCGGCGGCTTCGATTCAGTGGATTGACCGTGAGGACCGGCGCGGTCTCGGTGAGCCCGTAGCCCTCGTAGATCGTCAGCCCCAGGGCCTTGAAGTCATCGTAGAGCTCATCTCCGAGAGAAGAGCCGCCACTGACGAAGGCTCGGATCCTGCCCCCGAATTCCTGGTGCACCCGGGCGAAAATCTGCCGGCCCAGGTTCTTTCCGAAAGTCTTGTCGATGGATTTGCTGAGTTGGCGTGACTTGGCCACCAGGTTGGACTTCAGAGACGACTTTGAGGCGCGCAGTGTACGCCGGTTGATGTCGTCGCGGATCAGCGCGTAGAGACTGGGGACCCCCAACATGCAGGTGGTGCCCGTCTCTCTCATGGTCTTCAGGATGACTCTTGGCTTCAGGGAGTGCAGGTAGGTGACGGTCGCGCCGCCAAACAGGGGGGACAGAAAACCGCAGGTGAACTCCAGAGCATGGTAGAGAGGGAGCACCGATAGGATCTGATCCGTCTGCTCCGCCGCCAGGTAGCGGTTCATGCCGTGGAGATTGCTCAGGAAGCTCGAGTGCGTGTGAACGGCGCCCTTGGGATCGGCGGCGGTGGTCGTGGTGAAGATGATGGAAGCCGGGTCCCCGGTGTCGACCTCCACCGGGCGGCCGCCGGCGGGCGGGGAAGCGGG
>JAPOYZ010000250.1:0-22747 GCA_026706325.1 Candidatus Aminicenantota bacterium | reverse complement strand
CAACTCGTTGATGTTCAGGATTCGGATCGGGGCCTCGCCGGATTCATTCCGCGCCATGCTCTCAGGGGGCAGCCGCTCGATGGAGCGTGCCGAAGCCAGGATGGCCCGGGCCCCTGTGAAGCGGGCGACGGACCAGACCTCACGGTGCCACGACTGCGAATCGAGGGGAACGACCACGAGTCCTTGAGAGGCCGCGCCGAGGTACGCGACACCCCAGTCGGGTTGGTTCTTCGCAAAGAGCACCACTCGATCTCCCTTGACGAGGCCTTCACTCCGGAGTTGCCGGCCTACGGTCGCGGTCAGGCGTTGAAGATCCGAGTAGGTATAGCGGATCCACTCGCCGTTGCGCTGCATTTGCAACGCGGTCTTCGCGGAGTATCGGGATACGCTGTAAGCGAGGAGGTCGTTGATGGTCGAGACCGATCCGCCTTCGCCGGACGGTTGGATGTCCGGCTCCAGCGTGCCGGCTCCCTCCATCTTCAAAATGAATTTCTTGACTCCTGGGATGTGGATGTTCTGAATGTAGTGGCGCCAGTTCAGGCGCGTCACGTCGAAGTTGAAGGCTTCCCGCTCCTCCTGGGACATGGAGTCCAGCAGGCCCATCGTGTTCTCGATTCCGAAGCGGCAATTCAGATTCAGATACGGTTCGTAGATTTCTCCGTAGTAGTAGAGTTTTTCGTGCGCGGCCTTCAGCGCCGAAAGGCGCCGCTTGTAGCGCTGGACGCCGCCCGGCGAGTCGAGTACGGAGAGCTTGTCCAAGGCGCCCGACACCAGATTCAGCGGCACTGCCCTGAGTCGATGCTGCAAGCGGAAACTGGCCGGCTTCGGGAAGCGGAGGTAGCGGATGTTGATGGGCCGCCCCGCCTTGTCGAACATGGGGTTTCTCTTGAAATAGCGGTAGATGAGATCGTAGAGATAGCCCAAAGTGATGGGATTGCAGGATCCGGTGGCCACCTGGTAGATCTGGACACCCGCCGCGTTCGAGACGGCGGGAAGGGCCGCCAGCAGCGCGTTCACCACCATATCCACGGGCACTAGGTCGATGATGACCTTGGGGCTCAGGGGCAGGGCCCGGAGACGGCCCTTGCCGATGGCGGCGATGAGAGGATCGGCCATGCGAAGGCCTTCGAGCCATCCGGGGCTGGGCTCCGAAAAACCGCTCTCGATGACGGCGGGGCGAATGATGATGGTGGGGGCGCCGTTCCGGGTGCGCAAAACGATCCGTTCCCCGATGGACTTGGTGTAGGTGTAAGTGTCGTTCCAGCCCCGCTCGCGAGCCCAGCTCATTCCTTCCCGGGAGAGCTCGTTCTGGATCCACTTCTTGCGGAGGTTCTCGATCTTCTCCCGCCTCCGGACGTTCCGCCCCCCCTTGGACCGCTTGAATCTCCGCAGCAGCGCTGCCGCGAATTCCCGCTCCCGTTCGGGCGCATAGGCGCGCTCGCGGACCGAGTCGAGGATTTTCTCGATGCGTTCGATGTCCAGGTCCACGTCGCTGAAGGCGCGCGCCGGAAAGGGCTCGCCGTCCCCAGCCGGAGCCTCCGGAATCGTTTCCGGTACCGAACCGACGACGGCGCCGCACACATAGGCGGTGGAGACGTGCACCAGGACACAGTCGTCACAGGACTGGGCAAAGCGGGCGACCCGTTGAGCGCCCAGCACATTCAGGTGGTAGGCCTCATCCAGAGGGGCGTCGAAGGAGACGACGGCGGCACTGTTGATGACGACGTCGGTTTCGCCCTGAAGGCGATGCCGCGTCTGCTCGTCGATGTTCAGGTCGTCCCTGGACAGATCGCCCGAGACCGGGACCAGTTTCTCTTTCAGAAAGGCCGGAAAATCGCCGCCGAGCCTGCTTCGGAGACGGTCGAAGCAACTGGCTTGATAGAGTTCCCTCTCCAGTCTCATCCGGGCGGTCACGACCGCGCCGCGCAGGTTCGTTCGAGGGCGGATCAGGACATAGACCCGCTTGACGCCGGGCACCGCCCAGAGGATTTTCTCGACCAGGCACTGTCCCAGGAAGCCGGTGGCTCCGGTGATGAACAGTGTCTTGCCCTTGAGGTATTCGCCTACCGAGTTCATTGACAGCTACCCGAAACCATCCGGGCCCGAACCGTTGCGCCGCCCTGAAAATGTTGTCTGCAGCGGCTCCATCAACTCATCAACGCATTGGAGAGACTACGCGGACGCTCTCTCCCCCGCAAGCTTTCCGGGTCCGTGATGGCGGTGTCCAGGAGTGGACAAAATCCACTGAACGCGGGACTTGTGGGGGTGGCCGCGCTTTGCTGTAATGCGGCTTCCGGCAGGCGTGGATCCCGGGTCGGGATCCCGCGCCTCAGGCAAAGAACGAGGTCGGGTTGTGAAGCTTGGCGTGCTCGCCGGCACCGGACAGGAAGGCCGTGGTATTGCACTGCGTCTCGCGAAAGCGGGTTGCGAGGTCCTCGTCGGATCCCGGAGGCGGAGCCGGGCGGCCGGGACGGCGTCGGAGTTGAATCGCCTTCTGGGGGATGGAGCCCGGATTCGGGGTGCCCTGAACCAGGAGGTGGCGGCGCGGTCCGCAGTTCTCTTTGTGGCGTCTCCTTTCGCGGCGGCCGGCGATCTCGTCGCCAGGTGCTCACCGCACGCTGCGCCGGAAGCCACCTGGGTCGATGTCACGGTGCCGGTGTCGTTCGACTCCGGGCGGGTTCGATTGACCTCCCTGGAAGCCCCCTCCGGCAGCGAGCAACTGGCCGCGGCTCTTCCTGTTCCGGATGTTTTGGTGGCGGCGCTGAAGACGGTGCCGGCCCGCCTCCTGGGCGAGGTTGCGGCTCCTCTCGACTGCGATGTCTTCATCTGCGGGGACTCGGTGCGCCGGAAGTGCGAAGTGGCGCAATTGCTGAGCGCATGGCCCGGGGTCCGAACGGTGGACGCGGGTCCGCTCGAAGTGGCTCGGACGCTGGAGAGAATGAGCGCCCTTCTCATCGGCATCAATCGCCGATACCGGGTTCATGGGTCGCGTTTCCGTGTCGTGGGGCTTTGAAGATCCGTGGCGCCGGCCCCTCCCCGTGTCGAGATCGGCAATGAGTTTTCGAGGCCGGACGGCGTTCCCGTGGTGGCGTTGGCCGGAGGCGTCGGCGCCGCAAAACTGGTCAGGGGTTTTGCGCTGGAGGGGCTCGGACGCCGCCTGTCCGTCGTGGTCAATACCGGGGATGACCTGGAGGCCTTCGGGCTGCGGATCTGCCCGGATCTCGACACCATCACCTATACCCTGGCGGGCCTGTCCAACCGGACCTGGGGCTGGGGCATCGAGGGAGACTCGTTCCGCTGCTTGAATGCTCTTGGCCGCTTGGGTGCGGACACCTGGTTCGGCTTGGGAGACCAGGATCTGGCAACCCATCTCTGGCGAACGTCCCTGTTGAACCAGGGATGGGGCTTGGCGGCCGTGACCGCACAGATCTGCGAAGCCCTGGGGGTGGAGGTTTCGGTGCTGCCCATGGCCGAAGGCTACACGCCGACTCTCGTGGAGACCGACGCCGGGCGCCTTCATCTCCAGGAATATCTGGTCAGGGAGAAGTGCGGTCCCCGGGTCCGGGGATTCGAGTACACGGGTCTGGATTCACAACGCCCCGCCCCGGGAGTGGAGAAGGCCATTCGAAATGCCCGGATCATCGTCATCTGTCCCAGCAATCCTTTCATCAGCGTGGGGCCGATCCTGGCGGTCCCCGGAATCAGGCAGGCGGTGGCATCGAGTCCTGCCTTGGTGGCGGCGGTCAGTCCCATCGTCGGCGGGCGGGCCCTCAAGGGACCGGCGGCGAAAATGCTCGAGGAACTGGGGCATCCGGTCTCGGCCGAGGGAGTTGCCCGGATCTACCGGGGCCTCTTGGATGTCTTCGTGTTGGACGAACGCGATGCCGGAAGCGCGCCGGCCATCGAACGTCTGGGCATGCGGGTCGTGGTCCGAAATACGGTCATGGACACCCCCAGCGCGAAACGGGCGCTGGCACGGGCTCTCTTGCGGTTGCTGTGAAGGTCGTTCTGTTGCCGGTCAAGGAATTGGCGCAAGCCAAAAGGAGAATGGCGCCTTGGCTGTCCCGCCGGGAAAGGGCTGGTCTGGTCTGGGCCATGTTGGAGGATGTGGGCAGGGCGCTGGCGAGCGCGAAATTGGCGGACAAGGTGGTGGTCGCCGGCCGGGACCCTGAGCTTGCGGCCTACGCTGACCGACGCCGCTGGGATTTCATTCGGGAGCGGTCGCAAACCTCCGAGAGCCGCTCCGTGGACGAGAGTGCAGTCGCGCTGCGCCAACAGGGAGCAACCTCCGTTCTCAGGGTGCCGGTTGACGTCCCTCTCATCGAGGGGCGGGATGTGGACGCTTTGCTGGGACGCCCGTTGGCCGCTCCGGCGGCGCTCCTGGTGCCCTCCCGGGACGGCCGGGGGACCAATGCCCTGTTGAGAATGCCTCCGGATGCATTTCCGTCCCGCTTCGGCCGTGACAGCCTGCGCCGGCATCTGGCAGCGGCGCGGCGCGCCCGGGTTGACGCCACCGTGTTTTCGAACCCGCGCTTCGGCCTGGATCTGGATGGCCCCGAAGACCTGGTGCGGTTCTGGCAGGGGAAGGGGGGAGCGGCGACCAGGAGCTATCTCGCCGGGAGCGGTCTCGCCGCCCGCCTGGCCGGGAAGGGGTGGGGCCTTCATGAGTGAAGGCGGCGTGCGCATCGTGGGCATTCCGGGGCTCCCTGAGGTGAAACGGGGGGACGCTCTGGGCCCACTCCTGTTGGAGGCGCTGAGGGGGATCCCATTGCGGGTCCGTTCAGGGGATATTCTGGTGCTGGCTCACAAGATCGTTTCCAAAGCGGAAGGGCGGACGGTGCCTCTGGCGGCGGTCGCCCCGTCTCAGTTGGCCGACTCCTGGGCGCGTGAATGGGGCCGGGATCCCAGGGTGGTCGAATTGGCCCTGGCCGAGAGCCGGAGGATCGTGAAGATGGATCGCGGCGTCCTGCTGGCTGAAACCAGGCACGGGTTCGTGTGCGCCAATGCCGGTGTCGATCTCTCCAACAGTCCGCAGGGAACGGCCACCCTGCTCCCGGTGGATCCCGACCGCTCCGCGGCCGCCATCAGGGATTGCCTGAAAGAGGCGACGGGTTCTGACCTGGCGGTGATCATTTCCGACACCTTCGGGCGGCCCTGGCGCGAGGGACAGGTGAACGTGGCCATCGGTGTGGCGGGGGGAATGCCGTTGTCGGACTATCGGGGAAGGAAAGACGGGTTCGGCCGAACGATGGAGGCCACCTGTATCGCCCGCGCCGACGAAATCGCCTCCGCCGCGGAGCTGGTGATGGGAAAACGGCGGCGGGTGCCGGCGGCGCTGGTCCGGGGAACGAGCTTGGAAGACGGGCCAGGCGGCGGGTCGAGCCTGGTGCGGCCCGCTGAGCAGGACCTGTTTCGCTAGGAGTCTGCGCCGTAGAAATGATCGTAGCGAGAGAGTGGAGAATCGAGGACAGATTTTCACGATTTTGAGGTGCATAGTTGTTCTATTCGCCGAGAAATCGGGGAAATATGGACCGATTCGCCGCTTTCGCAGTAGATTGATTTCTGCGGCGCAGGCTCCTAGCTCTCCGTGGTGAGAGTCCCACGCCTCCCCCCGCCCGGGGCGGCGCCGGGGTTGAAGCGAAACTTCGGCGACCGGGTCAACTGGGCATAGGAGCCGAAGCGGTTCCGGTCGCCGTCCCGCAGGGAGTCCAGAGGATGAGCCGCGTCTTCATCGTCGCCGGTGAACGTGCGCAGAGTCCCGTAGAGCGTGTTCCGTTCCGCCGGGACTCTTCCCGCATCGCGAATCACGCGATGAAGCTCTTCAGGGGTCACCAGTTGGCCATGACCGGCCCCGGCGGCGGTGGATATGCTCTCGTTGATCAGCGTCCCCCCCAGGTCGTTGCCGCCGGCCGCCAAACAGAGTTGCGCCAGCTTCATCCCTTCCTTGACCCAGGAGACCTGGAGGTTGGGAATGTCCTTGTCCAGCGCCATCCGGGCGACGGCGTGGACCTTCAGAACCTCCCATCCAGTGGGACCGGCCCGGAGATTGGGCAGCCGTCTGCTCTGGTAGAGGGGCGCCTCCGTGTGGACGAAGCCCAAGGGTACGAACTCGGTGAAACCGCCGGTCTGGCGTTGGATGGCTCTCAGGTGGGCCAGGTGCCGGGCGATGTGGACCGGGGTTTCAAGGTGGCCGAACATCATGGTGGAGGAGGTCCGGATGCCGAGGGAGTGGGCCGTCGAAATGATTCGGGTCCACTCTCCACTGCTGATGCGCCCGGGCGAGATGAGGTCGCGCAGGTCGTCGTCCAGGATTTCGGCGGATGTGCCGGGCAGGCTGCCGATCCCCGCGTCGCGGAGTTCCGCCAGGTAATCCCGGACCGGCATCCCGGAGCGTTGGCACCCGTACGAGATCTCCTCCGGCGAAAATGCGTGGACGTGCAGCCCCGGCAGGGCGTCGGTCACGGCTTGGCAGATGCGGATGTAGAGGTCACCCGGCATGGCGGGAGGCAACCCGGCCTGGATGCAGACCTCCGTAGCGCCGAATTGCCGCGCCTCGCGGGCCCGCCGGACGATTTCGGACACGGGCAGCAGATAGCCTTCGTCGCTGCGGTAGGTTCGGCTAAAGGCGCAAAAACTGCATTTCTTGGCGCAGACATTGGTGAAATTGATGTTGCGGTTGACCACGTAGGTCACCCGGTGGCCGACGGAACGGCGTCTCAGAGAGTCGGCGGTTTCCAGGAGGGCGAGAAATTCGCGGCCCTGGCACTCCAAGAGCCGGACCATTTCGGGAATCCCCAGGTCGCGGCCCTCCAGCGATTTGCCCAGAATCCGGGCGACGTCGGCCCGAACCCCGCTCAGCGCCCGCTCCGGATCAACTGGCACCGGCGGCCTCCACGGCTGAAGCTGGGGTCCGCGCCCGGAGGGAGGCGGCCGGGAAGTACCCGTCCGGGTCCGCCTCGGACCGCAATCGGGATTGGAGAGCCGGGGGCAGGAACGAAGAAGGTTCCCGAATGTATTCGGGATAGACGGGAAAGCGGGCCTTGAGCCGGAAACCGCGCGATTCGGTTTGACTGGCCAGGGCGGCGATTCGGGGCCAGGGCGCCTCGGGATTTACGAAGTCGATGGTCAGCGGAGAAATGCCGCCCCAATCGTTGATTCCGGCTCCGAGGTAATCCAGATAGCGAAGGTTGCGGGCCGAGAGATTGGGAGGTGCCTGCAGGTTGGCTGAGCCGCCCAGAATCAGACGGGCGCGGGAGAGCGTTTCCATCATCTCCCGGCCGGTTGCGCCCGGCGCTGCCTCCATGGGGGTTCCCGGCTTGGGGACGAAATTCTGGATGATGACTTCCTGCAGGTGGCCGTACCGGCTCTGGAGGCGCCGGAGCTGGTGAAGGGAATCGACCCGGTCCTGGAGGGTTTCCCCGATTCCGATCAGGAGGCCGGTTGTGAAGGGGATCTTCAATTCGCCGGCGTTCCGAAGCACTCGAAGTCGCAACCGGGGGTCCTTGGTTGGATTGCGATGATGCGGGCCTCCCGGTTCGCAGAGTCGGCGGCTCGTGCTTTCCAGCATCAGGCCCATGGACACGTTGACCTGTTTCAGGGCCGCCAGCTCGCGCCGGGTGAGAATGCCGGGATTGCTGTGGGGGAAGAGGCGGCTCTCCTCCAGGACCAGCGAGCACATGTCGTAGAGATACTCGATCGTGCTGTCGTATCCGTGCTGACGAAGCCAGCGGCGCGCTTGCGGGTAGCGGCGCTCCGGCCGGTCGCCCAAGACGAAGAGGGCCTCGCGGCAGCCCAAGTCCTCTCCCCGGCGAACGACGGTGAGAACCTGGTCCGGGCTCAAGTAGGGCGGGAACTCGTCATTGGCATCCTTCCGGAAGGCGCAGTAGCCGCAACGGTCGCGGCAGAGGCGGGTCAGGGGGATGAAGACTTTGGGCGAAAAGCTGATGGTCCGGCCCTTGACCTGGTCGCGCAGGCGCGCGGCGGCGCGGCAAAGAGTTTGCACGGACTCCGGGAGCCGCCGTTCCCGCGTCTTGGCCATTCCAGCGTGATGGTAGCAGCCGCCGTCCAGCCGGAAAAGAGTTAAAATGCCGGCACGGAGGCACTTCTCGTCTGGTGACGGGCCTGGTCTTCAAAATCAGTCGGGCCGCGGCGGGAGCCGGGGCCGGTGGGTTCGATTCCCATGTGCCTCCGCCGGATGGCGCTGGGCCGGAGGTCGGACGAGAGCGGAAATGGAGGTTTTTGTTGGACGCGGATCTGCACGATAAGCGAAATGCGACCCGGGTCGCCATTCAGGGAGAACGTGGATCGTTCAGCGAGGAGGCGACCATGCAGATGGTCCCGGGGCCCGTGGAGTTTCTCTGCTGCCGGACTTTTGACGAAGTCTTCCTGCGTACGGCCCGGGGAGAATGCGGCTGTTGCGTCATTCCCATAGAGAATTCCCTGGCCGGGTCGATTCACCGGAACTACGATCTGCTGGTCCGTCACGGATTGAGGATTCGAAAGGAGGCGAATCTGCCCGTCCAACACAGCCTGATCACGTTGTCCGGAAGCGCCTTCGAGGACGTGAAGACGGTCCGCTCCCATCCGGTGGCATTGGATCAGTGCGAGCTTTTCTTCAAGCGCCATCCACACCTGGTGCGGGAAACCGGCTACGATACGTCCGGAAGCGTCAAGGAGATCGTAGAGGAAGGCCTCCGGGACCATGCCGCCATCGCCAGCAGGAACGCCGCACGGTTCTACGGTGCGAAAGTCCTGATGGAGCGGATCGAGGACCGAGAGGAGAACTTCACCCGTTTCTTTCTGCTCTCGAGCAAATCCTCGGTATCCGAAACCGCGGACAAGACCTCCGTCGTCTTCAGTTTCAAGAATGCCGCCGGGGCCCTCTTCAAGTGTCTGAGCGTCTTCGCTCTGAGGGACATCGACCTGACCAAGATCGAGTCCCGTCCCATCCATGGCCGTCCTTGGGAGTACCTGTTCTACCTCGACTTTCTCGGGAACACCGGTGAGGCGCGGGTTCGCAACGCGTTGAGCCACCTCGGCGAACTGACGGAGGTCCTGACGGTGTTGGGCTGCTACCCCAGGGATGCGACGCATGAAAAGAAGGGCATGTAGCCGCGCCTGCGGATCGGAGAGGGAAGAGAGATGAGCCTCGCGGCGGCGGGGCGAGTTGAACCCGAGGCCTGTAATTGGTAGCATCTACTCCCTTTCGACGCGGGCGGAGACCGAGATGAAGCGAACCTTTCAACCGAACAATCGCCGTCGCAAGAAGAATCATGGGTTCCGGGCGCGCATGGCGTCGCCTGCGGGCCGGGCAATTTTGAGGCGGCGACGAGCCAAAAAGCGGACGATGCTTTCGGTGAGCGGGTGAAACAGTTTGGTTTCTCCTGGGAAGAGCGCCTGCACACCCGGAAAGAATATCTAGACGTTTACCGGAACGGGTACAGGGTCTTCGCGCCCTACTTCGTCCTCTACTTTCGTGAGAACGGGCGGACGCGCAGCCGGCTGGGGATCGCCGCGTCGCGGAAGGTGGGTCCGCCGGTCGTGAGAAACCGCATCCGGCGTCGCCTGCGGGAGAGCTTCCGCATGAACAAGCGGGGGATTCTTCCCTGCTCCGATGTAGTGGTCAATGTTCGGCGTTGCGCCGCGGCGGCGACGTTTCAGGAACTTCAAGGAGAGTTTCTTCGAATGGTTTCACGCTGGAACAGAAGGAAACAAAGGTCGTGAGGCGGTTTCTGGTCGGATGCCTGCGTCTGTACCAGAAGTTCGTCTCTCCTTTTTTGCCTCCGTCCTGTCGATTTCACCCCACCTGTTCGGAGTACATGCGCCAGGCAATTCGGAAAAAGGGAGTGTTCAAGGGGATGCTGCTCGGGCTCAGGCGAGTGGCTTGTTGTCACCCATGGCACGCTGGAGGGTTCGACCCTCTTCCGTAGAGGCCGGGCCGCGAGTGGCGCGATTCGTGGATTGTAGTAGACGATGCAGGGTGGTCAAGAACCGGAACAGATGGACATGGAGAAGCGCCTCCTTATGGCGATGCTTCTTTCCATGGCCGTTCTGCTGCTGATTCCCTTTCTCTACCAGCGGCTTGAACCGCCTCCGCCTCCGGCCGTTGTGGAAACGCCTGAGGAGCAGGAGGTCGAAGAGCGGCGGGCCGCTCCCGAACCGCCTCCGGAGCGCGTTTCCCGGGAAACTCCCTCCAGCAGCGAGCCCTTGAGTCCAACCCAGGGGCAGGATCGCAAGATTCAGGTCGAGAATGACGACATGGTGCTGACCTGGAGCAGCACCGGCGCCCGGCTGGAGAGCGTGCACCTCAAACGGTATTCGAATGAGTCGGGCGAGCCTGTCGAGCTGTTGGTGCAGGGACTCTCCGAAACCTTCCCCAGACCCATGCAACTGCGTCTCGATGATGAAGAACTGGACCTGGAACTGGCCACCTCGCCGTTCGAAGTCACGGGAGCGGCGGCCGGTCGGGTGCAGGCGCCGGCGCAGATTGCGTTCAGCTACCGGAGCCAGGGCCTTCTGGTGGAAGAGGAGATCAGCATCCCCGGATCAGGGCACACGTTGGACGTCCGGACACGGGTCGAGCTCGGGGGCCGGCCGGCATCTTATTCGGTCCTGCTGGGGCCGGGCATCGGAGAGGCGGACCCGGAGGGTGGCGCTTCTACCGATTTCTGGTGGCCTAGCGTCGCCTATTATGCGGCGGGATCGATGGAAAAGTACGAGGCTTCCGATCTGGCCGAGGGAGCCCACCGCATCGAGACGGCTGCCCGATGGGTGGCTGTCGACAGCAAGTACTTCACCTACGTCGTGGCCGGGCCGGGAGAAATCCGCGCGGCGCGTCTTTCGGCGGTCCCTTTGGCGGGCCTGGACGGTAGCGAGGAGGATGAAACCCTACTGGTACTGGGAGAAGCCGAATTCAGGGGCACGGCGCGGTACACGTTGTTCCTGGGGCCCAAAGATCAAGAGGAGCTGGTCCTCGCCGACCCCACCTTGGGGGACATCATCGACTATGGCTGGTTCGACCTTCTGGTGAGGCCCCTGCTCTATTGCCTGAAGCTGACCTATGCCTATGTGGGCAATTACGGCGTCGCCATCATCGTTCTCACCTTCCTCATCAATCTGGCTCTTTTCCCGCTGCGCTACAAGCAGATCGTGTCCATGAAGAAGATGGCCGAGCTTCAACCCAAGGTCCGCTCCATCCAGGATCGGTACAAGCGGATGAAGCGCACCGACCCCAGGCGCCAGCAGATGAATGCGGAAATGATGGGGTTGTACAAAAAGCATGGTGTGAATCCGTTGGGCGGGTGCCTGCCGCTCGTGATCCAGATGCCATTCCTCTTCGCCTTCTACCGGATGCTGGATTCCTCCATCGAATTGCGGGCGGCGCCCTTTATGGGCTGGATCCAGGATCTTTCCCGGCACGACCCCTACTACATCACCCCGGTCGTCATGGGGGCGAGCATGGTTGTGCAACAGAAGATGACGCCCGCGGCGGGGGATCCGATGCAGAGGCGCATGATGATGTTGCTGCCGGTGGTCTTCACGTTTTTCTTCTTGAACCTGTCCAGCGGCCTGGTGGTCTACTTTCTGTTCAGCAACCTCTTTGCTATGATGCTCCAGGTCTTGATGCAGAGATTGAAGCCTGAGTTGGCCCCGAAGCGTAAGTCCTCCCCCAAGAAAACCAGGAAGAAGTGATGGAGTCCCGGTCCTGGAGACCTCCGTCCGGAGGCCAGTCAGGGCGTCGCCGGGAGCGCTGGCGCCGTCCTCAAGGGCGCCGCGGACCGGGCCGGCCGTGGAAGGCTCAGCCAAAGGTCGACAACGGCGAGATCCTGGCCAGCTCGGAGATGTTTCTGACCAACTTGCTGGAGAGGATGGGCCTGGAACTCTCCTTCGAATCGAGTCTCGATGACGACCTGATCAGTTTTCGCCTCAGCGGACACGACAGTGAGTTGGTCCTTGCCAACAACGCCCGTTTTCTCTATGCGGTGAACCACCTGCTGAACCAGATCTACTACCGTAAGTCTTTGACAGGCTGTAACTTCTGGGTCGACTGCGATGGTTATCGCACGGATCGGGACGGGGAGTTGCGGCTGCTGGCGGGGCATGCCGCCGAACAGGTGCGGCTCACCGGCCGGGAGTTCGTCCTCCAGTCTCTGCCGTCGGCCGAGCGGAGAATCATCCATTTGAGCTTGGCCGACGAGCCCGGAGTTCGGACTGAAAGTGAAGGCACGGGACCGAATCGGCGCGTCATCATCTACGCCACCTCCTGACGCCACCGAACCGTACAGTGAAACCATAGTTGCGGCGGCCACACCCCCGGGGCGCGGCGCCATCAAGTTGATTCGCGTCAGCGGTCCGGCCAGCCGGAACCTGGTGGGCCGGCGGCTTCCTCCCTCGCTGCACCGGCCATGGAGACCCCGGCATTCATCGTTGACCGACTTTCTGGACCGGGACGGGAAGCGAATCGACCAGGTGCTGGTGACGTTTTTCGCGGCTCCGGCCTCGTACACCGGGGAGGATGTGGTGGAGATTTCCTGTCATGGAAGTCCCGCGGTGGAGGTGCAGATCGTGAATGGTCTCCTGGAAGCGGGCGCCCGGCTGGCTGAACCGGGAGAGTTTACGCTGCGTGCGTTTCTCAACGGGAAGATGGATCTGGTCCAGGCGGAGGCGGTTCGCGATCTGATCCGAAGCCAGACGGTCCACCAAGCGCGCGTCGCGCGGGACCAACTGGATGGCAAGTTGTCGCGGTTGCTCCGGTCGGCAAAGGAACGCCTGGTGCGGATCATCTCCCACATGGAAACGGGATTGGAATTCGTTGAAGATCCCGTAGAACCCGACAGCCGGGACGATTTGCTTCGGGACTTGGGGCGGATCGTCGGCCGCATCCGCCGCCTGGAGGAGTCATTTCGAGTGGGGCGGGTTCTCCGGGATGGATTCACAGCCACGATCGTCGGCCGTCCGAATGCTGGTAAGTCCAGTATTTTCAATGCGTTATGTAGATCTGACCGAGCAATTGTGAGTACTCTCCCCGGGACCACCAGAGACGCCATCGACCAAACGGTGGACCTGGAGGGCATCCCGATGCAGTTGGTGGATACGGCAGGAATCCGGACGGCGCGAAGCCCGGTGGAGCGGCTCGGAGTCAAAAAATCATTGGACTACGTCGGCGCGTCGGACTTGACCTTGTTCGTGGTCGATCGCAGCAGAGGCTTCTCGGCGGAAGACGCCAGAATCTGGACGGAGCTCAAGGATACGCCCTATCTGTTGGTGGTGAACAAGGTGGACTTGGAGGCGGTGCTTCGAATTCCATCGGAATTGGAGTCGGGCGCACGCTGCAGGTCGGACGTTTCCGCCCTGACGGGTGAGGGGTTGGACGCCCTCAGGAGGGCGATCCGAAAGGCCGTGGCGCCCGAAAGCGACTGGGAACGGGAACGCGTTGTGATCACCGAACTCCGGCACAAAGAGTGTCTGCAGCGTGCCCGGCAGCGGCTCTGCGAGGGAATGAAAGGCTATCGGGACGGTCTGAGCGAAGAGTTTCCGCTCTACCACCTGCGGGGCGCCCTGTCCGAACTGGACGCGGTGACGGGCGAGACGACAGTGGAGGACCTGCTGGGACAGATCTTCAGCACGTTCTGCATCGGGAAATAGCGGGACGAAGGGCTCACTCCTCCTTCATGAGGTTCTCGTACAGACGATCCAGTTCGTCATGGGAATTGAAGTAGAAGACGATCCGGCCCTTTGAGCCCCGGCTGCGGATCTGAACCCTCGTCTTCCAACGTCGTTGCAGCCTCTGTTGCGCCGCCTTGACGTTGGGGTCTAGGGTGGCCGGGCGCGAGGGTGGGAGGCGCAGGGCCCGGACGCGGCGCTCCACCTGCCGGACCGAGAGGTCCTCCGACACAATTTGGCGGGCCAACTTCAATTGCTGTGCCTGGGTCAGGGGAATCAGCGCCCGGGCGTGGCCCATGCTGATCCTGCCGCCCAAAAGGGATTCCTGTACTGCTTTGGGAAGCCGCAGCAGCCGAAGAGTGTTGGCTACGGCTGCGCGGCTGCGGCCGACGCGTTGAGACACCTGTTCCTGGGTGAGCTGAAAGTCCTCGATCAGGATGTGGTACGCGTGCGCTTCCTCAATAGGACTCAATTCGTCGCGCTGAATATTCTCGACGACGGCGACCTCCACCATTCTTTGGTCTGAGAGGTCCTGAACGACGGCAGGGATCCGGGGGAGGCCGGCCTGTTGCGCCGCCTTCCAGCGTCGTTCTCCGGCGACGATTTCGTAACCCTCCGGCCGGGACCGGACGACAATGGGTTGCAGAACGCCGTTTTCGGTGATGGAATCGGCGAGCTCCTGTAGTTTGGCCCGGTCCATGTGGATTCTGGGCTGGTAAGGATTGGGGCGGATCCGATCCAGCTCGATCTGGAGAAAATGGGAGCTGGTTTCCGTTTTGGGCAGCAGGGCGTCCAGTCCACGTCCAAGAACTTTTCGCATCATCCATTGACCTCATGCGGTAGCGGGGACAGCCCCAGCTTGTAGCGTTCGAGCAATTCCCGGGCGAGATTCTGATAGCTGATGGCGCCTTTGCACCGGGCGTCATAGAGAAGGATGGGCTGACCGAAGCTGGCGCATTCGGCCAGCCGCACGTTGCGGGGAATGAAGGTGTCGAAAACCCACGAGCCCAGGTGAGAACAGACATCGGCCCGAATCTGGGCGGAAAGAATGAGGCGTTCGTCGTACATGGTCAGGAGAATGCCTTCCAGCAACAGGCTGGAGTTGTAACCTTCCCGGATCCGCCGGATGGTCTCCATCAGATCCGTCAATCCCTCCAGGGCCAGGTACTCGGCCTGGATCGGAATGAGGACCGCGTCGGCAGCCACCAATCCGTTCAGGGTGAGGATTCCCAGCGACGGCGGGCAGTCAATCAGGATGAAGTCGTAGCGGTCACGAATCGGCGCCAAAACGCGGCCGAGCAGCCGTTCCCGGTCCGGCGCGTCGAGCAGTTCCACCGTGGCCCCCACCAGGGCGCGGTTGGCGGGCAGGAGGTGCAAGCTCTCCACCTCGGTCTGCCTGAGAGCCGAAAGAGGATCCGCACCGCGCGCGAGGATGTCGTAGATGAAGGGAGCGTCTTCGTTCTTGTCGATTCCCAATCCGGAGGTGGCGTTTCCCTGGGGGTCCAGGTCGACCAGGAGGACGCGCCGCGTGCCGAGAGCGAGCGAGGCTGCCAGGTTGATTGCGGTGGTGGTCTTGCCGACACCACCCTTCTGGTTGGCAATGGCGATGGTCCTGGTCATTTTGCGGTTCCGGGTGCGGAAATAGTAACAGTAGGCGGTGAAAGATCCGAAGACTTTGCCGCCCGGTTGTCCCGGTTCAAGGGACACGCCCGTGGAGCCGGGGGCAGCAATGTTTCACGTGAAACAATCGCGCAATTTTCAGCACGCCTTATCCGAAGAGCGTCGCATAACGCCGGCGCGACCCCGGAACCCGTTCACGGCGGACCCAGCGGCGTCCCTTCAAGGATTCGCTGAGCTTCTCACCATGAAGCGCCAGCAACGGGATTCGGCGATCGGCCAAGGCTTCGGTCAATCCGGGTGACGGCTTGAGGCCACGGACCGTGACCAGTTGGATGCCCTCCCAATCGGCGACGGTTTCGGCCTCTCCGTGAACGATCCGCGCCCGAAGGGAAAGAGCCCGGGCGACTTCCTTCAGAAAGACGGTCTTCTTGAAGTTTCTTTCGATCAGGGTCACGGAAAGGCTGGGGCGATAGAGTTGCATCGCCAGTCCCGGGAACCCCGCTCCGCTGCCGACGTCCGCTATCGTGTGGCACGGATCCAGAAACCGCTGTGCGAGCCAGAACGACTCGAAGAAATGAAATCGCAGCCTGTCGTCCGTTCGAGCCACGCGGGTCAGGTTTACCCGCGCGTCCCATTTGGCCAGCAATCGAAGATAGGTCCGAACGCCGTTTCGTTGCGCTTGGTCGAGGGTCAGGCCGAACAGGGCTTCAAGCGAAGAGACGCATTTCGAGAAGCGCGTCATGCTTGGGAGATCGTTGCACTGACCGGCTGCCGTACCGAAGACCTCTTTCTCACTTCCAGGTGGATGCTCAGCATCGACAGAGCGGCGGGAGTGATACCGGGAATCCGTGACGCCTGACCCAGGCTGGTGGGGCGAACCCGCTCCAAACGCTCCTTCATTTCCAGGGAGAGCCCGTTGACGCGGCCGAAGTCGAGTTTGGCAGGGATGATTCTGCCCTCCATGTTCTTCAGCCGCCGGACATCCTCCAGCTGCAGGCGGATATAGCCTTCGTACCGGATCTGCGTCTGGACCACCTGCCCCTCTTCACGGCTCAAATGATGCCCGTGGGCCCTCAAAATGGGAGTCATATCGCGAATGTCGACCTCTGGCCGCTTGAGCAGGCGGTCCAGGCAGGCGCCGCGGGGAGCGCCGGTACGAACCCGCAGTTCCTCCAGCAGGCGGGACGCTTTCTTCAGGCGGGTTTTCCGCAAGAAATCGATGGCATCGTCGATCCGCTGCCATTTGTCCCGGAATTTGCCGAAGAGCTTGGATGACACCAGTCCCAGCCGGTGGCCGTGAGGCATGAGTCGCCGGTCCGCATTGTCGATCCTGAGCAGCAGGCGGCACTCGGCTCGGGACGTGAACATCCGGTACGGCTCGTCCACATCCTTGGTGACCAGATCGTCCACCAGGATGCCCAGGTAGCTCTCGCTGCGGCTGGGCACGAAGGGCTCGCCTCCCGCGGCCTTGAGGGCGGCATTGATGCCGGCGAGGATTCCCTGGCCGGCGGCTTCCTCGTAGCCCGTGGTCCCATTGATCTGGCCGGCATGAAACAACCCCTCCACCTTCTTGGTCTCCAGCGAGGGACGCAGCTCCGACGGTTGAACGTAATCGTACTCGACCGCATAGCCCGGCCGGATCATGGTCGCTTCTTCCAAACCGTCGATCTGGGCCAGGATCTCTGCCTGCACGTCCACCGGGAGGCTGGTGGAGAGGCCGCTGACGTATATGAGTTCGGAATCCAGCCCTTCCGGCTCCAGGAAGAGTTGATGGCGGTCGTGGTGCGGAAACTTCACCACCTTGTCCTCGATGGAGGGGCAATAGCGGGGTCCGAGACCCACGATGTCCCCGCTGTAAAGAGGACTGCGGTGCAGATTGTTGCGAATCACCTGGTGGACGCGGTTGTTGGTGAGCGTGAGCCAACAGTCGACCTGGGGCAGTCTCGGCCCATGGCTTTGGAACGAGAACAGGGTGGGGTCCGGATCGCTCGACTGGACTTCGAAACGCGAAACGTCGATGCTCTTCTTTTCGAGCCGCGGCGGCGTTCCGGTCTTCAGGCGGCCGAGGCGAAAACCGATGGATTTCAACGACCGGGCGAGCTGCACGGAAGCCTTTTCGCCCGAACGGCCGGCGCGGAACTTCTTTTGCCCCAAATGGCAGAGGCCGTTCAGGAAGGTGCCGGTGGTCAAGACGACGCAGGCCGCGTCGATCCGGTCGCCGGCAGCGGTTTCGATACCGGCGATCCGGTTCCCACTCCGCAGCAGGGCGGTGGCCTCGGCCTGGACGACCATGAGATTGTCCTGACAACGCAGCCGGTGCTGCATCTCCTGCCGGTAGAGTTTCTTGTCGCACTGGGCGCGAGGGGCTTGGACGGCAGGGCCGCGGCTTCGATTGAGCAGGCGGAAATGGATTCCGTTGGAATCCCCCACTTGGCCGATGAGGCCTCCCAGGGCATCGATCTCCCGCACCAGGTGTCCCTTGCCGATGCCCCCGACCGACGGGTTGCATGACATCTGGGCAATCATTTCCCGGTTGATGGTGACCAGGGCGGTTTTGGCCCCCATTCGGGCCGCGGCTGACGCCGCCTCGCAACCCGCGTGTCCGCCCCCAATGACAATGACGTCGACGGAGAGATCGGGCATGGTGGGAAATGTAGCCCCTTCGCGTCCGGAGGTTCCCAAATGGACCCGGACAGAAAGGGTGTGCTACTCGGGGCTGATCTTCAGCGAACGCAGAAACTTCTCGTCCTGACCCGTCAACTGAAGCCTCACCGCTGACAGTTTCTTGGCTGGCGCCGCTCCACTCCCCCGGGCATTGAAGCCGATGGTGGCCTCGATGATGAGGAAGACATCGTATCCGTGCTCTCGAATGCCTTGAATGGCGGCGTTGATCTGGGGGGAGCTGACGAGGGCGTCGTTGATGGCCGACTCGAGTTTTTTCTTGTAGTCCTTCAACTGCCCGTCTCGCATTTGAGTTCCACCCTTCCCGTTGCTAACATCCAGCCGAAATCAAGCAAGGCCGCGGCCTTGCGGCTTGCTGGCCTTGAATTGAGCCCATGATATCAAACGCGAGGTGCTTGTAAAGTGAGGAAGGATGCCGCCAAATCGAGCTCCGGCGACGGCGCCGACGAGTCCCGGAAGGCATGCCACGGGCCTCACGACATGCCGGAATTCGACGAGATGTCGGATTTGGGGGAACCGGGCGGCTATCCATTCACCCGCGGCGCTTATCCTGGCATGTATCGCGACCGGCACTGGACGATCCGCCAGTATTCGGGTTACGCCACCGCTCGAGAATCCAATCGCCGATACCGCTACCTCCTCTCTCAGGGAAACCGGGGCCTGTCCGTAGCGTTCGACCTGCCGACTCAGTTGGGCCTGGATTCGGACCATCCCCTGGCGGAAGGAGAGGTGGGCCGCGCCGGTGTTGCCATTGATGGCCTTTGGGACATGGAAACCCTATTTCGTGAAATCGACCTGGGCAGGGTTTCCACCTCCATGACCATCAACGCGACCGCGCCGATTCTGCTGGCGCTCTATCTGGTTCAGGCCCGCCGGCAAGGAACGTCCTGGGGGGCGGTCCGGGGCACGGTCCAGAACGATATTCTCAAGGAATACATTGCTCGCGGCACTTATCTCTATCCGGTGGAGGCCTCCCTCCGGCTGGTCACCGACCTGGTGGCGTTCTGCCATGGGGCGGTTCCCGGATGGAACCCTATTTCCATCAGCGGCTACCATATCCGGGAGGCCGGGTCTACGGCCGCTCAGGAGATCGGCTTCACGCTGGCCAATGCCGAAACCTACGTGGAATCGGTCTTGAAGGCGGGCCTCCACATCGATGATTTCGCCCCCCGGCTCTCCTTTTTTTTCGCTGCCCACAACGACCTCTTCGAGGAGGTGGCCAAGTTCCGGGCGGCGCGCCGGCTCTGGGCCCGTTGCGTCAAGGAGCGCTGGGGGGCCCGGAATCCCAAGTCCTGCATGATGCGTTTTCACACCCAGACCGGCGGAAGCACGCTGACGGCGCAACAGCCGGACAACAACGTGGTTCGAACCACGGTGCAGGCGTTGGCCGCGGTTCTGGGAGGCACCCAGTCGCTTCACACCAACGGGAAAGACGAGGCCATGTCTCTTCCGACGGAAGCCGCCGCCGAGCTGGCGCTCCGGACCCAGCAGATTCTGGCCCACGAATCGGGCCTGACGGACGCGGTCGACCCGCTCGGCGGAAGTTGGTACCTGGAGAAGCTCACAAACCGTCTGGAGGAGGAGTCGGAGAGCTATCTGGAGCGCATTCGATCCATGGGAGGGATGGTGCCGGCCATCGAGAGCGGTTTCATCCAAAGAGAGATACAGGACTCGGCTCATCGTCTCCAAAGAAACCTGGAGTCGGGGGAGAGGGTGGTCGTGGGCGTCAATCGGTTTCAAGATGAAGATCCGGTGGACATTGAGTTGTTGAGGGTGGATCCCGAGACGAGAGAGCGGCAGGTGATGGAATTGTCGCGGCATCGGGCCGGGCGGAACCGGGACCGCTGGCGGCGGTCCATGGAGAAGCTGACCCGAACGGCCCGTGGGCGGGAGAACCTGATGGCCGCCATCGTCGAGGGGGTCGAAGCGGGCGCGACGGTCGGAGAAATGTCCGGGGCCATGGGGGAGGTGTTCGGAGAGTATCGGGAACAGGTGGTGCTGTAGCCTCCAGGCTCCGGAGCCGCGGACGAAAAGTGAACGAAATGGTCGATTTACTTCCTTATGAGGAGGCCTTGGAGCGGATTCTTGACCAGTGTCCGCCCCCGGTGACGGTGAAGCTGCCTTTGGAGCAGTGTCTGGATCGAGTTCTGGCGTTCCCCGTTCGTGCGGACGCTGACGTGCCCCCGTTCAACAAATCGTTCATGGATGGTTTTGCCGTCCGCAGCGCCGACGTCAGGAAGGTCCCGGCCCGCCTGGACGTGGTTGGAGAGGTGGCGGCCGGAGCGGATTCATTGCCGTCCGTGGCTCCGGGCGAAACGGTGCGGATCATGACCGGGGCGCCTGTCCCGCCCGATACCGATGCGGTCCAGATGGTGGAGGAATCGAGGATGGTCGATGGGTCCACCGTGGAGATCCTGAAAACGGTGGCGCCGGGAGCCAACGTCGCCAGCCAGGGCAGAGAAGTCGCCCGGGGAAGTGTGGTTCTGGAAGCAGGAAGACTGATCGGTCCCGCCGAGATCGGCGTCCTGGCCACGTTCGGCCAGGCTCGACCGGAAGTCTTTCGGACCCTCTCCGTGACCGTGGTCTCCACCGGGGATGAGTTGGTTCCGGTCGAAGCCCGGCCCCGGTTCGGGCAGATACGGAATTCCAACGGCCCCATGATCTCGGCGCTCTGTCGCCGCCTCGGGCTGAAGGTCGAATCGGAGGTCTCGGTAGGGGACGATCCGGACCGCATCGCGGAGGTCATCAGATCCGGCCTGAAATCCGACCTCCTCCTTCTCTCCGGCGGCGTGTCCATGGGGGAGTATGATTTCGTCCACCGGATCCTGGAGCGGGAAGGAGCCAGGCTGATTTTTCACAAGGCCGCCGTCAAACCGGGAAAACCGATCTGCGTGGGACGCAGGGGATCGACGCTGGCCTTCGGTCTTCCCGGCAATCCGGTTTCGGCGTTCGTTACCTTTCAACTCTTTGCAAGGCCGTTGGTTCGCCGGTGGATGGGATTCGAATCGGTCTCCTTGCGCCGGATCGAGGCCACGTTGACGCAGGCGGTTTCCCAGAAGCCGGGCCGAACCTTTTTCAAGCCGGCCCGCACGGATTGGAGCGGCGGCCTCCGGGTTTCTCCCGTCGAGACGGGAGGGTCCGCCGATCTGACGGGATTTGCCACGGCGGATTCCCTGCTGATCATTCCCGCCCACGTCTCCGGGATCGCCGCCGGCGAGCGGGTCTCGGTCCTGCTCCTGGACGCCGATCCGGGCCGGGGACGTCTGGCGTGAGAGGAGGCGAAATGACGCGGCTCACCCATGTGGATTCCAGCGGAAAAGCGCGCATGGTTGACATCGGCGCCAAGAAACTGGTCCGCAGGACGGCGGCGGCCGAGGGGCGTGTCCGCATTGCGGAGAAGACCCGGCGGGCGATACTCGATGCCGGCCTTCCCAAGGGCAATCCGTTCGAAGTTGCCCGCTTGGCCGGGATCGAGGCGGCCAAGCGGACCAGCGGACTGATTCCCCTCTGCCACAACATCAACCTGGATTTTGTGGACGTGGACGTGGAGTTGGACGAATCGGGATTCCTGATCCGGAGCCGGGTCAGTTGCCGCTGGGCGACCGGCGTGGAGATGGAGGCCTTGACGGCGGTGGCCGTCTCCGCCCTCACTCTCTACGACATGTGCAAGGCCGTGGACCCGGGATTGGAGATCGGCCGGATTCGCCTCCTGGAAAAGACGAAGTCCCCCCTGCCCTGACCGCAACCAAAGGCGGGTCCTCCGATATCCCGAATTTCTCACCAGGTCGCTACGCGAATTATTCCAAGGTTTATCCGGGACAGACTGCGCTGGGCGCGCGCTCGCTGGTCTTTTCGCCCTCAGCGCGCACATGCTCCCTCGAACGTAGTCACCACTACGCTCTCAGTCGCGAGCACGCGCTGAGGGCGAAAATCCTGCGCGATCGTCACGCCCCCTGGTGAGAAATGCGGGCTATAATGGACGCGTGGCCCATCTGGCATTGTTGATCTGGGGTTTCTTCTGGCCCGGGGTCCAGGATGACGTCCCTGCCGCAGCCGACGTCCCCGCCGAAGCCGAAGAAACCGATACCGGCTTTCGAATCGGTGTCGCCGTAGATCAGGTCTTTCTATCGGTGAACGCGCGCTCCGCCCAGGGAGGCTTTCTCCGGGGACTGACCCGCGACCAGTTCACCGTCTACGAGGACGGCGTGCGGCAGGAGATCCTGAACTTTTACAGCGAGGCGTTGCCCGTGCGCGTGGTGCTGCTGGTGGACGTCAGCGGGAGCACCCGGGGAAGCCAGAGCGAGATCCGGCGTGCGGCTCTCCGCTTCGTGGACAGCCTCGGTGAAGAGGACCAGATCGCCGTCATCACCTTCAGCAACCTCCCCAAGCTCATCCTCGATTGGACCAACGACCGCGAGCGCATCCAAAACGCGATGCTGAAGATCTACGCCAAAGGAAAGACCGTTCTGAACGATGCCCTTTACGTGACCTGCGACGATCTCTTGGCCGGCGTTTCGGGTAGAAAGGCGATCATTCTTCTCTCCGACGGCATCGACACCCACAGCATGGTCACTTCCCAGGAGGTTCTCGATCTGGTGACCCGCTCCGAGGCCATGACTTACGTCGCCTCGACGGTGGAAGCATACTGGGTAAGCGCCAGGCATATGCGAATCCAACTCCAGAGCCGCGGCCGGCTCGTCCCCAGGCAGATGACGGACGAGTACATCGTCGGGGTGAAGAAATTCCTCCGTACGCTGGCGGATCGGACCGGCGGCCGCGTCTT